>DALYIW010000082.1:0-20706 GCA_031970155.1 Coleofasciculaceae cyanobacterium CTOTU46601
AACAATTTCCGCTCAACACCCGCAGGCTGTAAGCCTGGGGCTACACAAACAAAGCCGTAGCTTAGCAGGCTGTAGATACGAGTCCGCGCAGGCGGACTTGGTTCGGGTAGCCCCAGGCTTCAGCCTGCGGGCTTAAGTTGACTCTCTTGTTTCACCTCTGGCTTACTTTCAAGAGGTATCTCAGTTTCATGGCAAATCAAGTCCTCTGCATTGACAGGTGCTAATTGAGAAGAGGTGCCCACTAAAATTCGTCCATCTGCTGTCGCCGTCATGCCTTGTGCTTCCTGCACGGGATCGCCTAGTTTCCACTTTTGAGAGTTCGGGGTTTGAGGATTAGTTCTTGGAGAAGAAGTCTGTGGAGTCAATCCTTGAACCTCGCTCACTTGATATTGTCCTCGCATCGCCTCATAAGGAGTACGGGGTAAGCCTCCGGTGCCTGTAACGGTGAAACTGCCTCGTTCTGCATTGCGACGGGAGAGACAACTATAGGCGATCGCTTGTTCTGGATTGACAAAATTTCCAGATAATGCTGTCAATGAATTCTGCAAAAAGGTAAAATCTGGCACGCTGACATTACCACTAATGCCCACCCGTGAGGACGCTGAGATATCCACACGACCATTCCCACGAAACTGAGCGAAGTCACCGGGATTACGACCTACGGCTGTAGCTTTGCCACTAGAGAAAAGGTCAGCTAGAAACACGGGCGACTTAATCGTGATGTTGCCGCCTGGCCCTTGATCGGCATTAGCCAGAATGTCGCTATCTTCTAGGGCAAGAAAAGTGTCTGAGTTAATCTCAATGTCGCCACCGCCACCCGTGCTATTCGCCACGCTAGTACTAATCAAGCTATTATTACGCAGCTCGATATCATTGGCAGTTGTTGTGATGTTGCCACCCCCAGCCCGAATTGAGGAGGCGGTGAGTGAGCCGTTATTGAGTTGGATAGAGTCAGTATTGATTGTCATCTGGCCAGCATTCCCGGTCGCTTGGTCGGGAAAAGTTATTGGAACCACCCCAACAATCAAACGACCACTAGCAAAGCTCAAGTCTGTAGAGGCATCTGTAGTAGCAACCGTTATCCTTGCTCCATTTTGGAGACTCAACGCGGGAGTATTTACTTCCAAGTCTCCGGCATTTCCGGCACCAAAACCCTGAGCATACAAGCCACTGGGCAATCCATTAGCTGGGCCGCCACTCAGTTGTACAGACTCTAAGGCGTTTATTTTTAACGTTCCGCCCTTACCGGGTCCCCAAGTAGAAGCTGATACAACGGCTCCATCCCGGACAATCAAGCGTTGTGTATTTATGGTTAATTCTCCAGCGTTTCCGGCATCAAGTGTCTGACCAAATGTATCAGTGGTGAGAATGGTGGGATTAATGCCAGCGGCTGATACTCCACTCAATTCTACGTCGGAGGCGTTAATCGTCAAATTCCCGCCCTGACCTCGCCCTGTGGTAGCTGTTGCTAACGCCGCCCCATCCTTGACAATCAATCGATTGGTTTTGATCAATAAATCTCCGGAATCACCCCGCTCACCTGCACTCCCAGCCGATAAGTTGCTGGGAACTGTACCATCAGGTGATGTACCACTCAATTCCACTAACTCAGAGGCATTCACGGTCAAATTACCTCCATTTCCTGTACCCAAAAGATTAGACGCAGATACCGCCGAACCATCCCGGACAATCAAGCGCTTGGTGTTAATCGTTGTGTTTCCAGAATTTCCTGCCGCATAAGTTAGAGCATACGCGCCACCCGCGTAATTTTCTGGCGAGGTACCAATCAGTTCTACAGACTCAGAAGCGTTGATTGTTAAATTTCCCCCATTCCCCTGGTTATATGCGTAGGCTGATATTTCTGAGCCATCTCGAACACTCAACTGCCCTGTATCGACTGTCACGTTTCCGCCAGTTCCCTTCTGTACTGTTACTGCCAACAACCCGCTACCTGTAATTCTGTCTAGTGCATTTAAGGCATTTTGAGGGAGTGTTGCTAAAAAGTCAGTAAATTGAGGGATTGTAGATGCATCGCTACGCAGACCATTATCGTTTCCACTGAGTGCGATCGATTGCGAGGTACGAACATTAATATCTCCTCCAGTCGCAGTACCCAAAGTAGCAGCAATTAGGCGAGCGCCATTGGTGAGGGAAAGTGACCTAGCATTAACATTAATGTCACCTCCTTTTGAATCCGCCGCAGAAGCAGAAGGGGTAATACTGGCCGTTAAGACAAAGCGATCGCTAAAAGATATCGTCTCATTGCTGGTAAGAGTAACGTTACCTCCCAATAGCCCTACAGAATTGATGTTAGCCGGATTGATATCACCAGCAGCCAGAAGAGTGACATTGCCCCCATTCCCCAATAAAGAACTAGTATTGAGTGTGTCGCTTAGGGCAATCCTGTTTCTGGAGTCAATTACAACATCGCCGCCTTTACCTGTAAGTCTCCTGCTGGTATCAATCTTGCCGACTTGAATCACTCCCCCTGTTAAAGCTGTGTTGGGTTGGTACTGATTTGTGAGGAATACTAAGCCATCTGCGGCGCTAACGGTGATATTACCAATGGTGATATCGGCACTGGTGGGAGTGTTAGTCAAACTCAACCCAGTTGGAGACGGTGTACCTTGGACTCCGGAAGGGCTGGTAACTGCGGTAGTTCCGGCTCGCACATCTAGAGTGGGTCTAGTACTACCATTAATGGTCAAAGGGGTGCCATTGGAGAGAGTAACAGTTTCGTTGATGGAGTTTGTGGGGTCTGAACCTGTAATGGTGATGCTGTCAATATTTACTGAACCCCCTGCCAGAATATGCAAGGAGCGTCCTGTGTAACTGGTAAAACTGACATTGCCACTGGCTTGAATAATGGGGTCAAATGGACTGATTAAATTTCCCAGACTGCGATCGCGTTGCTCGATGCGGAAATTTCCACCTGTTGTGTAGCGGGCATCGCCCAGCACTGGAGATGGCGATCGCAAAACCATATCTCCCCCAGAAAATAACCCACTACTAGGATGATTTAAGGCAAAGATATCTACCCCTTGGTTCCCTTCAATGAGTAACTGACCACCAGCCGAAGCAATAAAAGGACTTGCTGCACTATCTCGCGCCTTAACTGTATTTTGGGCTTGTAATGTCAAATCTTTTCCAGCGTACAACTGACCTTGTAAGTCAAGATTGTCAGCAGATATGGTGAAATTTTGCCCTACTGCTAAGTTGCCAGAGTTAGTAATCGTTGCGGGTTGATTAGCTACTTGATTAAAAAATAGCGCTCCTGGAGAAACTGAAATTAAACGGCTGTTTTGAGGTTCAGAGGCACTGAAAAATCCAGTATCACCCAGCTTGATTCCGTTAGCTGTTGTCGCGAAAAATGAACCTTTGATATCTAGGCTGGAATTTGGCCCAAACATAATGCCGTTAGGATTGAGCAGAAACAAATTAGCATTACCCAATACACCTAATCTGCCGAAGATATTAGAAGGATTACCTCCAGTGACACGGGAGAGGATATTTTCTATCCCTGCTGGATTAGTGAAATAGACTCCTTGTCCTTCACCGACATTAAACTCTTGAAAGCTGTGAAAAAGATTAGTTCCGCGAGTTGCTCCGCCGTTAATCTGGTCACTGGGAATCCCTTTAATTACTTGGTTAGGAACAACAACTGAACGTTCGGTTCCCAACGTGGAATCGGGAGTAACTTGGGCAAGTGCGGAGTTATTCGAGTAGGTAAAAGCTCCACTGATACTTAATGCACCTACTATACCTAAGCGGAGAATTGGGAGTCGGGAGTCGGGAGTCGGGAGTCGGGAATTAGGAGTTGGCTGGAGATTTAGTGAGGATAGGGAAGATATATTTTCAGGCTTGGTTGTGTGTTGGCGTTCATGGTTGTTTAACTTCCAACTTCTGTAAATCTTATAAATGTTCATCAATTTAATCCAAAATCCAAAATCTAAAATCTAAAATTGCTACAGCCAATTACCAATGAGAATAAAGGGTGACCAAACGGCTGGGTGATTGTAGTTTTCATCGGCAATCATCTTCAATTGTGCCTGTCTTAGAGCTTCGGCTTTTGAGATATTGGGTTGACGTAGTTGGCGATAAAATTCTGCAATCAGTGGTACTGTCGATTGGTCGTTAATGTACCATAAGGTGGCGATCGCACTTTCAACTCCAGCACGAACTGCAACACCTGCAATCCCCAAGGCTGAACGATCATCACCAGTAGCCGTTTGACAGGCACTCAAGGTTAGTAACTCTACAGGTTCTCTACCACGGCGAGAACGCAATAAATTGTCAAGTTGCTCAATGGTAATTCGTTGGTCATATCCCACCAAAAAAGTACTTTCAGCGTCTACGCCGAACTTGCCGTGAGTGGCAATATGAACGATTGGATAACTTCTTTTTTGGAGTTGCGATCGCAAATTAGACAGCGTAAAAGCTTTGTCGAGCAGTTCGGTGCCGCCTATAATCTTGTTCACGGCTTCTACCTCTGCTTTCACATTGACTAGGGGAGCAAAAGGCGATCGCTCTACACTTAAGCCTACACTCAGGGCTTCTAAATGGCTGCGGTCTCGCGGTTTACGGGCGGTGAGGCTGAGGCTAGGTGTTGTGGCAATCGGATACTTCTGAACTAAAAATTCTTTACCGTCGTGCAGCGCTGCCATTGGCACTTTCCGCAATACCCCGTCATTGATGAAGACTAAGGTACTGGGTTTGATTGCTGCCAAGTCTGCTGCCATTGGCCGAATTAACAAATCGTATATTTTTTGAGCTTGGGCCAGATATTCTTCAGTTGCTCGTGATTCTAGGAAGTAGCGTAATTGATCAATTTCTTTCTCAATTGACTGCTTGCTAATTGCCACAAGATAGTTAGTCATTGAACCATTAGGCGATCGCAAAATCATTTGAGTCTGGTTATCCAGAATGACTGAGTAGATTACTACTGCATTGGTATTAGTTAAATCTGTATTGCCTCCTCCTTGAGAAAGTGCCACCTGTACGCATTCGTCACCAAAGAAGTTTTGTAACTCAGCTAGTTTGAGGAGTTCTAAGGTATCGACTACTTTGTTTATGGGAAAAGATTCGCTGTTAACTTCAGATTTTGCACTCGATTGCTCATTAATTCCATGGCGAGGTTTGCTACCTAGTGAAAATGGTGCTAAGTCTTGGTTGACAATTTTATGTTTTTGTGTATTTGTTTTCTTCTGCTCGCTTGACTGCTGTAGTGGAGATTCAAGCAACAGTGCCATCAACTCTCGATAAACGGGTTCTACTTGTTCGCGAAAGTCAAATTGCAATTCTTTATTAGCCGCAACAATATCACCTCGAATGCTTTGTAAAGAGGCGATCGCTTGTTCATAAGCGGCGATCGCTTTTTGCTTTTCACCCGTCGCTTTCAGTATCCTTGCCGCTTGCCACTGCCAGCGATACAAGCTATCCGGTGCGTTGATTTGCTGCGCTGAAAACTGAGCTTGGCGAGTTAGTTCCATGGCTTTACCATAGTCTTTCGTAGCTTCTTGCAACTGCCCCAAGCTACCGAGAGCAAAAGATTCTGCTCTAGCATCGCCAATGTTTCTAGCAACAACCAGCGATTCCTCTAAGAGGCTTGAAGGTTGAAGATTAGAAGATTGCTGGTTTAACTGTCCTATTTTCAATACTTGTTCTGCCAGGTTAATCAGAGCATAGGCTTTATCTCGCGAATCTGCTGCGCCACTAAGTAACTCCTTCACCCGATTCCAGTTTCTAACAATTAAATTCTGGTCACTATTAGTCAGTTGTCCTTTGTCAATTCTCCGTTGTTCTAAATTACTCCTGACTCCGTTCGACTGACGCTCACGGAAGCCTGTCTCTTGATTTCTGAAAATCAGCCAATTCAGATTCATTAACCCTCTAACTTCTTCTAAATTGGCCACTTTTTGAGCTGTTTGCACACTTTCCTCAAACAACTTTCTAGCTTCAGTTTTATCTTGATTGGCAGATTGAGTTAATTGAGCAGCTTCTTTGTCATTGCCTTCTAAAGCCGCTGAATTGGCCTGATATTCATAGCGACTTCCTCTGCTTACATATACATTTCCCAGATTATTTAGAGCGGTAGCGATGTAAGTATAATTATTTAATTCACGGGAAATTTTCAGTGATGTTTGATGAGCCGTTAATGCCTTCTCGTACTCACCTAAAGCCCAATGAGCATTACCCAAAGCTCCTTGAGCGGCTGCTTGTATTAGTTGATCTTGGTTAGAGGTCGCGATTTCAATGGCTGATTGCAATAAAATAATAGCTCGTCTGTGCTGACCTAAATCACTATAAGCCTGTGCTTGGTCAGTTAATAGCCCAGCTAGAGGTTTTTGAGTTGCTTTATTATTTTTACGATAAATTTGAATGGCTTGTTCCCATTGCGCGATCGCTCGATCCAATTGACCGATTTGTCGATAAGCCAGTGCTAAGTTACTGTAAACAACTGCTCTATCTGTGGCCGCCGAAATTTGTGGCAGTGCTTGTTGCCAAAGTGCGATCGCTTCAGTAAATTTTCCAGCTTTATAATGTTCAAGTCCCCGCTGAACTGTTTGAGCAGACAACTGTGCACCCCCACTAGATGAAGAAGCTATAACAGATCTGTCCATAGCGGCAACTGACTGATTAGCTTGCTCAGTTGACCAGGGGTAAAATTCTAAGCAGAAAAAAAGACTTACAAAGAATAAAAGACACCAAGCAAGCCAACGCCTTCTAAACCGGAACATTTACGGCAACCATCTAAGGTATGATAATTCTATTTTATAGATGTGAAACTGACCATAAATTTACATAATTTTGTGATTTGAATATTTACGGTCAGCAAATCTATGCGTTCAAAACAGATTTTAATTAGTACTGGTTGGTTATGTCTGAGCTGGAGCACTGTTGCTCTGGCAGATGAAGGAATTACAGCACATCACTGGAGCGAAGTCAAGGATGTAGATACCTTACAGCAGAGGGACAAGGGGGACAAGGGAGAGAATCCAAAATCTAAAATCCAAAATCTAAAATCGATTGACAACTCTCCACAGTTAGCCCAGACTACCCCGAATATCCCACCAGGAACCATAGAACCCACTCGTCCCACTCTTCCCCCTTTACCCACTACACCGCCAGAAATTCCCACGCCGCCCCAACTCTCGCCACCTCCTCAAACACCACTGACGCCACCGCCGAATCTGGGAGTCAAAGTTCAGGTAAGACGAGTAGAAGTTTTAGGAAGCACTGTCTTTTCACCAGCCCAATTAGAAGCCGCAGTAGCATCGTTTATTGGGAAGGATGCCACGTTTGAAGAATTATTAGCAATTCGCACTACTATTACCAAGTTGTACATCGATAAGGGTTACACCACCTCTGGCGCATTTTTGCCGCCCCAAGATGTAACCGATGGTGTAGTAAAAGTTCAGGTAGTAGAAGGAGCGATCGAAAAGATAGAAGTCCAGGGATTGAGGCGGTTGCACACTAGCTATGTGCGATCGCGTATTGGCCTAGCTACCAAAGCACCCGTAAATCTCAGCCGTCTAGAAGAAGCCTTACAACTATTACAACTCAATCCACTCATCAGTACTATACAGGCAGAACTTTCAGCCGGAACTGCACCAGGATTAAGTGTACTGACACTGAATGTAAAAGAAGCACAACCGTTGACGGTGGCGCTGTTGGGAGAAAATCGTAATTCTCCTACTGTTGGCTCACTTGGAGGGACAGTATCGATCGCTCATAATAATGTCTTGGGTTTTGGCGATCGCTTTAGTGCAGATTATGGCATGACCGAAGGTCTCACAAGCTACAACGCTAGCTACGCCATCCCCCTAAATCCTCGTGAGGGCACCTTAAGTCTTAGCTATAGCTATGACAGCAGCCGAATTATAGAGAAACCCTATTCAGAGCTAGATATTAACGCAGACTCATACACCGTTTCCCTGGGTTTCCGTCAACCCATTATTCGCACTCCGACAAGTGAATTTGCTCTCTCTTTATCTGCTGACTTGCGGCAAAGTCAGACATTTTTGGAAGGAGACAGACCTTTTTCTTTTTCTGAAGGGCCAGAAAATGGTAAATCTAGGGTGTCAGTGCTGCGGTTTACTCAAGATTGGATTAATCGATCGCCTACGCGAGTGTTAGCAGCGCGATCGCAATTTAGTTTTGGATTAGACGCCCTAGGAGCCACCGTTAACGATACTGGCATTGATGGACGTTTTACCAGTTGGTTAGGACAGTTTCAGTGGGTTCAATCTTTAGGTGGAGGCGCTATCTTCATCGCTCGTACTGGTGCCCAACTTTCCTTTGATTCACTCTTACCTATAGAACAATTTAGTGTTGGTGGTATAGATACCGTGCGAGGCTATCGACAAAATCAACGAGTAGCTGACAATGGGATTGTGGGTTCAGTTGAAGCACGTTTTCCTATTGTTAATCAACCGGATGGGATTGGAACAATTCAACTAGCTCCTTTTTTTGACATTGGTACTGTTTGGAATCACCAAGGTGAAATTCCCAGTCCCAGTACCCTTGCTAGCATCGGTTTAGGGCTGCGCTGGCAACTGGAGCCTTACCTATATGCTCGCCTAGATTGGGGAATTCCTCTGATTTCTATCAGTAATCAAGGTGATTCTCTTCAAGACAACGGTATTGTTTTTTCTATTCGATTTCAACCGTTTTAATTTGTTGTTTGTTGTTTGTTGTTTGTTATTTGTTATTTGTTGTTTGTTATTTGTTATTTGTTATTTGTTGTTTGTTGTTTGCTTGCCCGTTCGGCTGAGCTCACGGCCGAAGCCTGAGCTTGGTCATTGGGTTGTTTGTTGTTTGTATTAATTAAGGACTACAGGTGTATTTTTTTATGGTTGTTGATTACTTGTATTGTTTTTTATAACAACAAACAACCAACAACAAACAACCAACAACCAACAACCAACAACTACTTACTAAGTTCTGATAGCTTCATCAGCGACATGGCTAGGTCAATCTGAGCATAGACTGTTGCACGACTGGGGGGCAGGTTGTCCAGTTGCGACTGAATTTTCGGCCACAATTCCTGTGCTGCCGATGCCTGCTGAGTTTCTATCAGTAAACTTAGTTGATTGAGTTGCGCTTGTATTTTTGTTACAGGTGAAATGGCGATCGCCGCAGCCTGTTGATAGTATTCCAATGCCGCTTTTGCATCTTGCCTCGCTCTGGCAGTATTGCCCAAGTCATACAACGTTGCTGCCGTATCTTGGGCAGATTGCAGGCGTTGAGCGAGGTTCAAACTCTGCTGTAAGACTTGTTGCGACTGTTCCAAATCCCCAGTTAGAAGAAAGGCACTACCCAAACTCCTCAGTGCAGCAACTTTAACTAGTGAGTCGGGTTGTTTTTGCAGCGCTTGGTTTACCTGAGTTAAGGTAGCTAGTGCCCGACGGTATAACCCTAGAGATTTTAAGGCTTGAGCTTGGTTGATTTGGCTCTTGAGCATCCCAGCTTGATCGTTAGCTTGCCGATAAGCCTCTGCCGCCTGTTGCCAAGTGTCTAGAGCTTGTTCAGCTTGACCTAATACTAGCTGTAGACTGCCTTGAGTGTTTAGAGCTTGAGCTAGAATACGCGATCGCTCTTGGGATGTACCAGTGCTTGCTTGTAAGAGATCGAGACTTTTTGCGATCGCTGCTTTTGCTTGAGTCCATTGTCCCAGATGCTGATAAGCCAGCGAAAGATTACTCAGCACCAACGCCTGGTTTAACCCATCTCCCTGACTAGCAAAGGACGAAGCTGCTTGTTCCCAAACTTTAACCGCTTGACTAAACTGACCAGCATCGTAGTAGTCTCTACCTTGTTGCAGCAGCATTGAGAAATTCTCTTCCCGACTTCCAACTCCCGACTCCCCTGACAGTGCTGGGATGCCATGAACGAAAACAGTAAAAAGTAAAACAGCACAAGAAAGAATCAAAAAAACCGTCTTCTTCTTTGCTTGTTGCCTCCATTTGTTAGTAAAGGGACGCTTGGAGCGATCGCCATTAAACCTCTTGCCAAACAAACAACAAACAACAAACAACAAACAACTAATGAGTCGATCGCACATAACAGTTAACTGAAGTCAGCCAAGAACTATACGGTGTCACCGTAGGAGGTTGTGCTGTCAGGACAACTTGACCAGAATCATTGATCACCCATCCTTGCGCTTCCACAAGAGGCGCAGCAGATGGGCGAGTTGGTTTAGTGGAAATAGCACTACCAGAATCATGTCTGGCCTGTGGGACTGGAGCGGAACCTAAATCTTCTAATACCGTGTCACTAGGGATTGTGCCCCCAGGGTTGGGCGGTAATCCTCCCCGTCCGGTTACTATAAATTGATTCGACTGTGCCACCCTGCCTGTTCCACAACCTTGATCAATTAACCCTGTAACATCAACAACCTCCTCAGACAAAGCCACTACGCCTCTAGTCGGGTCAACATTTGGGTTTTGAATTTCCACCACACCATCGAATTGAGCACCAGCAGCAGAACTCGCCGTAATATCGCTTTGTGGAGTACGAGTCCTACGGTCTTGGGTGCCAAAAATTCCTCGAGCTTGAATGTTTACTCTTCCCCCGAAGCCACCTTGAGCATTGGCAACGATATCACTATCTTCTAAAGCAACTAAAAATCTTGTATTAGTCTCAATGTTACCGCCATCGCCCGTACCACCTGCTTCCGCAGAGATTAAGCTGTTGCGGCGCATCAAAACTAAGTCTTGCACCTGTAGTTTAATATTTCCCCCCTCACCGGAGGCAGTTGCAGCTGTGAGAGTTCCTTGGTTATCAAGCAAAACCGAATCAGCATTTACCTCCAAATCACCTGCATTGCCCTGCCCTTGATTGTTAACAGCTATCTGTCCCCCATCTCGAACAATTAACTGCTCAGTATTAACTTTTACTGTTCCAGAATTTCTGGAGCCTCCAGTAGCGTCAGAAAGTAAAGCGCTACTACCAGCAACAGCTCCTGGGGGGCCACTGCCACTAATTTCCACTAACTCAGAAGCATTCACGGTTAAATTTCCGCCTTGCCCTGTGTTGCCATTCGTTGAAGCAGCTACCTGTCCCCCATCCCGCACAATCAATTGCCTGGTATTAACTTCTAAGTCTCCGGCATTTCCTACGGTTAATATCAGATCGCTGACCTTGTAATCATCAGCTACACTGAACAAGCCACTAGGAAACAGCACAAGGGGTGATACTCCAGAGACTTCTATAGACTCAGAGGCATTTACCGTCAATTTTCCCCCATTACCAGTGCCAGTAGTGCCGGCAAAAATTTGTGCCCCATCCCGCACAATCAACCGCCTGGTGTTAACTTCTAAGTCTCCCGCCTTTCCTGTACCTGTTGGCTGCACCGCAGTATACAAACCACTGCCAACTAAATCAGAAGGTGAAACGCCAATTAGTTCTATAGAATCGGTCGCATTCACTTTTAAATTTCCCCCCGCCCCCTCACCAAAGGTGGCCGCAGATACCTGTGCCCCATCTCGAACAATCAGCTGTTTTGTGTTAACGGTTAAGTTTCCGGCTGCTCCGGCCCCCTCAGCATCTGTTAATAAGCCTGTGAAAAGCTTGCCATCTGCGTTTGGAGGGTCGATGCCAATCAGTTCTACAGACTCGGCAGCGTTGACAGTCAAATTCCCTCCTTTGCCCTCGCGAAAGGTGGCAGCAGATACCCGCGCTTCACCCTGGACAGTTAATTGTCCTGTGGTAATGCTCAAGTTGCCAGCAGCTCCAGTCCCTTCCGTGTCCGCAAACAAACCACTGGAAAATTGCCCCCCAGCGTCATTGCCAATCAGTGCCACAAACTCGGTGGCATTGACAGTTAAGTCTCCTCCAGCTTGCGAACCCAAGGTACTAGATTCCACTCGTGAATCTTGAACTACAATCTGCCTGCCTGTCAGCTGAATATCTCCGCCACCTATGCCACTGGTACTAACTAAGGCTCCATTGGTGAGCGATACATCAGCTCGTGGGATGCTCTGTGAAACATTCAACTGGATTTGGTTATTTGCAACACTTAGCCCAACCGTGCCTACAGAAGCTACAGCACCTAACTCAATTCGACCACTTTCTGCGGTCAGATTACCCCCGTCCATCGTCACATCACCGCCTACCAGTGCCAGGGTATTACCTGGTTGCACAGCTAGTGTTGACCTCTGTACCTGAATTCCTGCGGTTGTACTGCCATATTGCAGACCAAGTGGAACATTAATCGTTAACAGGGGTTGGGAGGAAGGATTCGTCGCGCTAAACTCCGTCCCATCAGCAAACTTCACAGCACTAGCAGTACTAGCGACAAAAGACCCACCGATATTCAACTGGGCATTCGGGCCAAAGATAATCCCACTCGGATTAATCAAAAACAGGTTGGCCGTGCCGTTGGTTTGAATTAACCCATCAATTTGGGAAACTGACCCGCCCGTTACCCGACTGATAATGTTTTTCACATCTACGGCGTTATTAAACAATGCTGAGCCACCCGTGGGTATGGAGAACTGACTAAAGCTATGGAACAGGTTGTCTCCAGCACGCTGCCCGTTATTGATGATAAAGCTGAGACCATTCGAGGATGTGACGGTGGTTGATAGGGTTCCGTCTCCAGCGACTTGTTGTGCCTCAACTGAGCTGATACTGATTAGACAGCAGCTAAATAGGCTAACTGCATACCAGTAGGAGTGATGATGCATTTTCTTGTTTGTGATTTCGTATCCAAGGCAAATGGGATTTTAGTAAGAGACACACCTTAAATAGCCTCACAGAAAGTGGCTTCTATGAATGGGATGGTCTTTCCATCCACCGCTTAGTTCTTGGTTGTTAAGTTGTTTGTATAAACACTCGCTTGCCAAATAAGAAGCAACTTTGTACTACAGCTTGTGCATCATCGCCAGCTTGCTGTAGATGTTTTTTCTTCTCACAAGTAAAGCTCAGCAAAATCTATCACAATTTATTTTGTTTTTAACGACGAAAATTAAATATCTATCTTAGGGATTAGGGACTATTCTCTTAATTTGCAAGACCTTCAACTTAACAAATCTTAAATTACAAATTCATTCAAATTAAGAATTTAAATAGTTAAAACTATAATAAGATACCAGTCATTTGGCTTAGGTTCATTATTGATAGAAGTAACAATATGAAGATTGTATAAAGTAAGCTTAATGGCTTAACTATAAGTAATTTTTTGAGATATCCTGGCGGGAAATTCGCAAAATTTGGAGCTTACTAAAACTAAGGAGATAACCATGAAATCAAAAACGACAAATAAGAAAACTGTAGCTAGCTTTACGGACGAATGGTCTGATTTAATACAAGAATTATCGGATGACGAGGCAGCAGCTTGTGCTGGGGGTCTTTTGGAGGCGGATATCCCCTTCGAGGTTGCCAATGATATAGCGTCAGTAGGACTTGGGCTAGATACTCCATTTCAAGACTTGGAAGTTAATAACAACCCAGGACAATCAATACGAGCCTCAAGAAGCGATCGCAATCAAAAAGAACACTTCGCTCCTGTAGATGTGCAGGAAGTTCTCGGTAAAGTGGCAACTTTGGCGATCGCCACCTGGAACTACAAAGATCAGAAAGCGGAAATCCGGCACATTGGACCGATGGCACAGGACTTCGCCGCCGCCTTTGGTGTCGGAGAAGATAATCGCTTGATCAACGTAGTTGATGCTGACGGAGTAGCGTTAGCAGCTATCCAGGGACTCTACCAGCAGCTTCAGGAAAAGACTTCAGTAATTAGCACCATGCGTGCAGAACTCGACGCCTTGAAGCAACAGATAATTGAAATTAAGATGCACAGCTTGAGCGACAAACCACAGGCTACATTAAACTGCAACTAACGAAATATTTGCAGCTGTGTTGACGAAGGGTGAGGGAGTATTAGTATTGAGTTTGCTATTACCTTCGAGAGCGTAGCTATCCTATAGAAAAGCGCACTTTTTAGGGTGCATTTACCATTATTTTTCAATTCCATCAGTCCCAATCCTGCTTGGATAAGCCTGTAGGTTGGGTTGAGGTAACGAAACCCAACTCGAAACCCAACTATTGAAAGGGATTTGTTGGATTGCGCTTCGGCTTAACCCAACCTACAATTATAAACCCAACTATTGAAAGAGATTTGTTGGGTTGCGCTTCGGCTTAACCCAACCTACAATTATAAACCCAACTATTGAAAGAGATTTGTTGGGTTGCGCTTCGGCTTAACCCAACCTACAATTCCTTCTTAACCGAGCAGTATTGCCATCAGTAGGTTGGGTTGAGGAAACGAAACCCAACTCGAAACCCAACTATTGAAAGAGATTTGTTGGGTTGCGCTTCGGCTTAACCCAACCTACAATTCCTTCTTAACCGAGCAGTATTGCCATCAGTCCGTTCTCATCGAAGCAGGAGAGTATGCTCATCAAACCCAAGTTCAAAGAGCACTTTCACGTCGAGGTTTGTCAACCGAAGACGGTGTTTCTGCTCAGCGAGAAAGGGCATTTTGTTTTAAAGGGACGCCTCTATGTTTTTCTAGCACCGCTTCTCAACGGTCGTTATACTTTTGATGAAATAGTCGAAAAACTGCAAGGACAAGCTTCTGCTACTGAAATTAGCTATGCCCTAACACTTTTAGAGCGCAAAGGATACATTACACAAGCAGACGACACTCTACAATCCAAAGCAGCGGCATTTTGGAATTTGCTTGATATCGACACCCAAGTGGCTACCCATCGATTAGAACAAACCGGAGTTTCTGTTACTGCTTTCGGTAATGTACTGACAGAGCCGTTTATCTCTACGCTAGAATCCCTGGCCATCCACGTCAGCGATGAGGGAGAGTTTAAGCTGGCTTTAACAGATGATTATCTGCAAGTGGGTCTAGACAATTTCAATCAAAACGCTTTACTGTCATCTCAACCTTGGTTATTAATTAAACCCGTAGGAGCCGTTATTTGGATTGGCCCAATTTTTCAACCCGGTAAAACAGGTTGTTGGGAGTGTTTAGCACAGCGTCTCAGGATTAACCGTCAACTCGAATCATCCATTCAACAACATCAAGGAATCTCAACACCGTTTCCTATCTCCCGTTCTGTCTTACCCTCCACATTACAGACAGGATTGAACCTTGCAGCAACGGAAACAGCTAAATGGATTACTGGTAGTCAGAAACAACAGCTAGAAAGCACAATTATCACCTTCGACCTGGTGAATTTAAATCTGCAACGGCATGTTATGGTACGCCGTCCTCAGTGTCCTCGTTGCGGTGACTCCAAGTATCTTTCCCAGCAAAAACCTCAACCTCTATTACTAACTAGCCAAAAAAAGCTGTTTACAGCAGATGGCGGACATCGAACTTGCTCACCTCAGCAGACTTTAAGGCGATACGAACATCTAATTAGTCCGATTACAGGTGTTGTTAAAACCTTATCTAGTTCTCTTCAAGGTAGCGATGGTTTAATACACGCTTATCAAGCAGAACATGCCTTTCCTGAAGAAAGCAATGACCCAGAGACTTGGCATCAAACTTTGCGCCATAAAAGTGCAGGCAAGGGTAAAACCGACGTGCAAGCAAGAGTTAGTTGCCTGGGTGAAGCGATCGAGCGATATTCTGGAATCTATAGTGGTGATGAAATTCGAGTTAGAGGCAAGTACTCCCAAATGGGGGAATCTGCCATTCACCCTTATGCATTGAGCCATTACAGTGAGTCTCAATATCGTAGTCGATACGAGTGGAACCAGCATCATCAGTTAATACAGTGGGTTCCTGATCCATTTGACGAAGAACGTGAAATTGACTGGACGCCAGTCTGGTCACTGACTCACCAGGTATTTAAGTATCTACCTACGGCTTACTGTTACTATGGTTATGCTCTGCCCGAAGATCATGGCTTTTGCTGGCCTGATAGCAATGGGAATGCGGCGGGTAACACGAAGGAAGAGGCGATTCTTCAGGGATTTATGGAATTGGTAGAGCGTGATGCCGTGGCGTTGTGGTGGTACAATCGCGTGCAAAGACCCGGTGTGCAGCTAGAGAGTTTTGATGAGCCGTATCTGGAAGCGATCGCAAATTATTACCAAACTCTGTCTCGCGAGTTCTGGGTTCTAGACATTACCAGCGACTTGAATATTCCTACCTTTGCGGCAATTTCTAGGCGTACTCACAAACAGCCAGAAGATATTTTCTTCGGGTTTGGTGCCCATTTTGACCCCAAAGTTGCCTTATTGCGAGCTGTGACAGAGATGAATCAGATGCTATTTCTCTCCAATGCCGTGAATCCGGAGGGCAAAGCCAGGTCATCTCGTAAAGATATACAAACTTGGTGTGAGACAGCTACTCTAGAGAATCAACCCTATCTAGCACCAGAGACTAACGCCGCCCCCAAGGTTTATGGTGATTATGCTCTGCATTGGAGTGATGATTTGCGGGAAGATGTCAACCGCTGCGTGGAAATTGCCGCCCAATATGGCTTGGAAACCTTGGTTCTCGATCAAACCCGTCCGGATATTGGTATGAGTGTTGTTAAAGCGATCGTGCCTGGGTTGCGTCACTTTTGGGCCCAGTTTGCTCCAGGGCGGCTTTATGATGTTCCTGTCAACCTGGGATGGTTAGAAGCACCACTGACAGAAGATCAACTCAACCCGATTCCAATGTTTATTTAACTCATCCCAGGTGGTTGTTGGTTGTTAGTTGTTTGTTGTTTGTATTTTTTAACCAACAACTAACAACAAACAACGAAACTCTCGTCTGTTCCCTACTATGGAAGTAGAACAAGGGTGATTGGTCGTCTGACTTAAAAAAGGGGCTTGACGGTTCCCCCCTTTTTAAGGGGGGCTAGGGGGGATCAAAATTTAGGGCTTCAAGTGCGTAAGTCCTGTAGGAATTAAAAATAAGGATTACAGCGGTAAGGTTATGCCAACGGCACAAGTAACTGATACAGATCAATTGGATGCAAGACAGCTACTAAGAACTTTGGCGGCTGTAAAAAAAGGTGACTTTTCTGTACGTATGCCTATTGACCAGACGGGCATAGCTGGGAAAATCGCTGATACACTCAACGATATTATTGAGCGTAATGAAAGGATGACGGCGGAGTTAGAGCGCATCAGCACCGTTGTCGGGAAAGAAGGTAAAATTGCCCAGCGTGCTTCTCTGGGAAACGCTGGTGGTTCTTGGTCAGCTTGTGTTACTTCTGTCAATACCCTAATTACAGATTTAGTTCAGCCTACAGCAGAAACGGCTCGCGTCATTCGGGCAGTGGCGAATGGTGATTTATCCCAAACGATCGCACTAGAAATTGAAGGCAGACCTCTACAAGGCGAGTTTTTTGCTACCGCGCAAGTCGTCAACACGATGGTGACTCAGCTGAGTTCATTTTCTTCGGAAGTGACGCGAGTTGCCCGTGAAGTGGGCACCGAAGGTAAGTTAGGGGTTCAGGCAGAGGTTAAGGGTGTTGCAGGAACCTGGAAGGATTTAACCGATAACGTTAACTTGATGGCGGGTAATCTTACCGGACAGGTGCGTAATATTGCGGAAGTGGCAACAGCGATCGCAAATGGTGACCTCTCTAAAAAGATTACTGTCGATGTCAAAGGGGAAATTCTCGAACTGAAAAACACCGTTAATACTATGGTGGATCAGCTCAATTCCTTTGCTAGTGAAGTAACACGGGTAGCCCGTGAAGTGGGCACCGAAGGCAAATTAGGGGTTCAGGCAGAAGTTCAAGGCGTAGCAGGTACCTGGAAAGATTTAACTGACAACGTCAACTTGATGGCTGGTAATCTTACCGCCCAAGTCCGTAATATTGCTGAAGTTACTACAGCTGTCGCTAATGGTGACCTCTCTAAGAAAATTACTGTCAATGTTAAAGGAGAAATTCTTGAGCTGAAAAACACCGTCAATATTATGGTGGATCAGCTGAATTCCTTTGCTAGTGAAGTAACGCGAGTCGCCCGTGAAGTAGGGGCAGAGGGTAAGTTAGGGGGTCAAGCTCAAGTCAGGGGAGTAGCAGGGACTTGGAAGGATCTGACTGATTCAGTTAATTTTATGGCAGGAAGCCTGACGGCTCAAGTCCGCAACATTGCTGAAGTAACGACAGCTGTAGCCAATGGTGACCTCTCGAAGAAAATTACTGTTGATGTTAAAGGTGAGATTTTAGAGTTGAAGAACACCATGAATATCATGGTGGATCAGCTGAATTCTTTTGCTAGTGAAGTAACACGGGTAGCCCGTGAAGTGGGTACGGAAGGTAAGTTAGGGGTTCAAGCAGATGTCAAAGGCGTGGCAGGTACCTGGAAAGATTTAACCGATTCGGTTAATTCCATGGCAGGTAATCTCACCAGTCAAGTCCGCAATATCGCAGAAGTGACGACGGCAGTAGCTAATGGTGACCTCTCCAAGAAGATTACTGTTGATGTTAAAGGTGAGATTTTAGAGTTGAAAAATACCATGAATATCATGGTAGATCAGCTGAATTCCTTTGCTAGTGAAGTAACGCGAGTCGCCCGTGAAGTGGGGGCAGAGGGTAAGTTAGGGGGTCAAGCTCAAGTCAGAGGAGTAGCAGGTACCTGGAAGGATCTGACTGATTCAGTCAATTTTATGGCAGGAAGCCTGACGGCTCAAGTCCGCAACATCGCAGAAGTGACAACGGCGGTGGCCAATGGTGACCTCTCGAAGAAGATTACTGTTGATGTTAAGGGAGAAATTCAAGAACTGAAGAATACCATCAATACGATGGTGGATCAGCTGAATTCTTTTGCCTCGGAAGTAACGCGAGTCGCCCGTGAGGTAGGTAACGAAGGCAAGCTAGGGGTTCAGGCAGATGTCAAAGGTGTGGCAGGTACCTGGAAGGATTTGACCGATTCGGTGAACTCGATGGCAGGTAATCTCACCAGTCAAGTCCGCAACATCGCAGAAGTAACGACGGCTGTAGCCAATGGTGACCTCTCCAAGAAAATTACTGTTGATGTTAAAGGTGAGATTTTAGAGCTGAAGAACACTATTAATATCATGGTGGATCAGCTGAGTTCTTTTGCTAGTGAAGTGACGCGAGTGGCGCGAGAGGTGGGAACCGAAGGGAAGCTGGGCGTGCAAGCTGAAGTCAGGGGTGTAGCAGGTACTTGGAAGGATTTGACCGATTCAGTTAACTCGATGGCGGGTAATTTGACGGGCCAGGTGCGTAATATTGCTGAAGTTTCAACGGCGATCGCAAATGGTGACCTTTCCAAGAAAATCACTGTCCAAGTCAAAGGCGAAATTCTAGAGCTAAAGAATACCATTAACATCATGGTGGATCAGCTCAGTTCCTTTGCTAGTGAAGTGACGCGAGTTGCCCGTGAGGTGGGCAGTGAAGGGAAGCTGGGTGTACAAGCTGATGTCCGAGGAGTAGCTGGTACTTGGAAGGATTTGACCGACAGCGTTAATTTTATGGCGGGAAGCTTGACCTCTCAAGTACGTAATATCGCCGCCGTAACCACAGCAGTAGCAAACGGCGACCTCTCCAAAAAGATTACTGTCGATGTTAAAGGTGAAATTCTCGAACTGAAAAACACCGTCAACGTCATGGTGGATCAGCTGAATTCTTTTGCCTCGGAAGTGACGCGAGTTGCCCGTGAAGTAGGTACAGAAGGGAAGTTAGGCGTCCAAGCAGAAGTTAAAGGCGTAGCTGGTACTTGGAAAGATCTAACCGATTCAGTCAATTTTATGGCGGGAAGCTTAACCGCCCAAGTCCGCAACATCGCTGAAGTCACAACGGCAGTAGCTAACGGCGACCTCTCCAAAACCATTACTGTCGATGTTAAAGGTGAAATTCTCGAACTGAAGAATACCATTAATACGATGGTGGATCAGCTCAACTCCTTTGCTAGTGAAGTAACGCGGGTGGCGCGTGAAGTGGGAACTGAAGGCAAGTTGGGCGTTCAAGCCTATGTCAGAGGTGTAGGGGGTACCTGGAAGGATTTAACCGATAATGTCAACTTGATGGCAGGTAACCTAACAGCCCAAGTGCGGAACATTGCCGAAGTAACCAAGGCTGTGGCGAATGGTGACCTTTCTAAGAAAATCACCGTTGATGTTAAGGGCGAAATCTTGGATCTCAAGAACACCATCAACGTCATGGTAGATCAGCTGAGTTCCTTTGCTAGTGAAGTAACGCGGGTAGCGCGTGAGGTGGGAACCGAAGGCAAGTTAGGCGGGCAAGCGCAGGTTACAGGTGTGGCAGGCACTTGGAAAGATTTAACCGACAACGTGAACTCGATGGCCAGTAACCTGACGGCCCAAGTGCGAGGCATCGCCAAAATTGTGACGGCAGTGGCTAATGGCGACTTGAAGCGCAAACTGATGCTAGATGCCAAGGGAGAAATTGAGACCCTTGCCGATACGATCAACGAGATGATCGATACTCTGGCGACGTTTGCTGACCAAGTTACCACCGTTGCTCGTGAAGTGGGGATTGAAGGCAAGCTGGGAGGACAGGCAAATGTGCCGGGGGCAGCGGGAACTTGGAGAGACTTGACCGACAATGTAAACGAACTGGCTGCTAATCTAACAACTCAGATGCGTGCGATCGCAGAAGTCGCGATCGCCGTTACCAAAGGAGACTTAACCCGATCCATCTCCGTCCAAGCAGAAGGGGAACTGGCAATCCTCAAAGACAACGTTAACCAGATGATTGCCAATCTCCGGGAGACAACCCAGCAAACTCCCGAGCAAGACTGGTTAAAAAC
>DALYIW010000082.1:20723-28090 GCA_031970155.1 Coleofasciculaceae cyanobacterium CTOTU46601
GCTGCAAGGTCAGCGAGATTTGGAAACTGTCTCTAAACTCATCTTGTCAGAACTTGCTCCCTTAGTTTCTGCCCAACACGGCGTATTTTACCTGATGGACGGTGGCGACAATTCAGCCTACCTGAAACTCCTGAGTACTTACGCCTACCGGGAACGCAAACATCTAGCTAACCGATTCCACTTGGGTGAAGGTCTTGTAGGACAATGCGCCCTAGAAAAGGAACGAATTCTGATCACTGAAGTACCAGATGACTATATCAAAATCAGCTCTGGATTAGGGGAAGCTACCCCAATTAATGCTGTAGTTTTACCTGTTTTGTTTGAGGGACAGGTGACGGCCGTCATTGAACTGGCCTCGTTCCGGCGCTTTAGTGATATTCATCTGATGTTCTTCGATCAACTGACTGAGAGTATTGCGATCGTCCTTAATACGATCGCCGCCAGTATGCGAACCGAGGAATTGCTCAAGCAGTCCCAGTCCTTGGCAGAAGAACTGCAAACCCAGCAAAAAGAACTCACCGAAACGAACAAACGATTAGAACAACAAGCCCAATCTCTCCAGGCATCTGAAGAACTCTTGAAAAACCAGCAAGAAGAGTTACAACAAACTAACGAAGAACTGGAAGAAAAAGCCGAGTTACTAGCCCTACAAAACCGGGAAGTTGAGCGCAAGAATCGCGAGATCGAACAGGCCAGACAAGACCTAGAAGAAAAAGCTGATCAACTGACGCTAACTTCTAAATACAAGTCCGAGTTTCTGGCGAACATGTCCCACGAGTTGCGGACGCCGCTTAACTCCTTGTTAATCTTGGCCAAGCTACTTTCAGACAACCCCGATGGCAACTTGAGCCACAAGCAAGTCGAATATACTCAAACCATTTATTCAGCAGGTAGCGACCTATTAAGTCTGATCAATGACATCCTAGATCTCGCCAAAATCGAATCAGGAACCATGTCTGTAGATATTGACCAGATACGGTTCACTGATCTGGTCGAACCGCTTGAAAGAACCTTCCGTCAAGTCGCGCAAAACAAACACCTTGAGTTCACGATCGAACTTGACTCAAGCCTACCGAGAACCCTCTATACAGACTCGAAACGCTTACAACAAGTGTTGAAAAATCTGCTCTCCAACGCCTTTAAATTCACAGAAAAAGGGCAAGTCAGCTTGCGGATTGAAGTAGCGACTAGCGGGTGGAGTCCCTACCAAGAAAACTTGAATCGTGCCAATGCCGTTATTGCTTTCATGGTGAGCGATACAGGCATCGGTGTTGCCCCTGACAAGCAGCAGATTATCTTTGAAGCCTTTCAGCAAGCTGATGGCACAACCAGTCGCAAATATGGTGGCACGGGCTTGGGCTTGTCAATTAGTCGAGAAATCGCCCGACTCTTGGCTGGGGAAATTACCCTAGTGAGTCAGGTTGGCCAAGGCAGCACCTTCACACTCTACTTGCCGCAAACCTACCAAGAGACCAGGGAATTGGAACTTAGGACTAGTGAAATCGGCATAGAACGCCGTCCCACACTCCAGACTCGACGCTCAATGCCCTCTCTTCCCTCGGCGGGAGAGGGAGAGAGGGAGAGGGGGAGAGGGGGAGAGAGGGAGAATTTCTCAACTCCAACCCCGAATGGGGAAAGAAACTTCATTCCATCATCCCCTCACCCCATCACCTCCTCACTGCCTAATTTCGTAGCAGATGACCGAGGCGAGATTACACCAGGCGATCGCATCCTCCTAATTGTGGAAGATGACATCAACTTTGCTCGGATTCTTCTCGATATGGCGCGGCAACAAGGTTTCAAGGGTCTAGTCTCCTTACGTAGCGATATGGGACTAGCGATGGCGCGAGAATATAAGCCGGACGCCATCACCCTGGATATTCGGATGCCGGAGATGGATGGCTGGATGGTTCTGGATCGTTTGAAACATGACCCAGAGACTCGTCATATCCCCGTCCATATCATCTCAGCTGACGAAGGGCGGCAACGAGGCCTACAACTGGGAGCGATCGCCTATTTACAAAAGCCTGTCAGCAGTGAGGCGTTGACAGAGGCATTGACCTCCATCAAGACATTTGTCGAGCGTCAGGTGAAAAACCTGCTAGTGGTGGAAGACAACGAGACTCAACGTCACAGCATTATCGAACTGATCGGCAACAGCGACGTTTCGACAACGGCGGTTGGTACGGGTGAAGAAGCACTCAATGTCCTCAGAACAGGGCGCTTTGATTGCATTGTGCTTGATTTGGGATTACCTGATATGACAGGTTTTGAACTAATCGAGCAGATTAAGCAGGATGAGAAACTCGCCAAGTTGCCCATCATTATCTACACTGGGCAGGAGCTAACGCGAACTGAGGAAACAGAACTCAAGCGCATGGCTGATACGATCATTATCAAAGATGTGCGATCGCCAGAACGTCTCCTCGACGAAACCGCCTTATTCTTGCACCGAGTCCAAGCCAACTTACCTCAACCTAAACAGAAAATTCTGGAGAAGCTCCATCAAAAAGACCCCGTACTCGCTGGCAAGAAAGTCTTAATTGTAGACGACGACGTGCGTAACATCTTTGCTTTAACCAGTATGCTAGAGCGCCATCAAATGGTAATCGAGTATGCCGAAAATGGCAGAGATGGTCTAGCTGTCTTACAAAACACCCCTGATTTTGATGTCGTGCTAATGGATGTGATGATGCCAGAAATGGATGGGTATGAAACGACCCGTGCCATCCGCCAAATGAGTCAATTTGCCACGCTACCGATCATTGCACTGACGGCAAAGGCAATGAAAGGCGATCGCGAAAAGTGCATCGAAGCTGGGGCCTCCGACTACATTACTAAACCTGTCGAGCCTGAGCAACTACTATCTCTTTTGAGAGTTTGGCTCTATCGTTAGAGGCTTGTGCCAGAGGGTTAGAAATTGGGAAATTACAAGAGAGTTGAAGTTACCAGGTTGGAAAGTTAGAAATTTCAACCGGGTGTATCCCATTGCCAGCCAAGATATTAGGTGATAGCAACTTTCCTCCCTACTGCGGAGGTTTCAGCTTTAAGTTAACACCCTTGTACCTCAGACTTTTCCAACCATCCAACCTTTAACCCTTCTAACCTTCACCCCCTAAAGATAAATTGCAATTGAAAACAAGCGAATGCTTTCTCCCTACTATGACCAAACCCAGAAAACAAACGAACTAGAGACCATCGAAATTCAATTACTCTTAGAGGGCTTGTTTCGTTACTACGGGTTTGACTTTCGAGATTATGCCCTCGCCTCCATCAAGCGTCGCATTTGGAATGCCATCCGTGCGGAACGGTTAAATAGTGTCTCTGGACTGCAAGAAAAAGTGCTTCATGACCCTGCCTGTCTAGAGCGATTTCTACTCGGTTTATCGGTTCATGTAACAGCAATGTTCCGTAACCCAAGCTTCTATCTCACCTTCCGTCAAAAAGTGGTGCCTCTATTACGAACTTATCCATTTATTCGGATATGGCACGCAGGCTGCTCTACAGGTGAAGAGGTCTACTCAATGGCTATCCTCATGCAAGAAGAAGGGCTATATCACCGTTGTCGGATTTATGCCACCGACATGAACGAGATGGTATTGAGCAAAGCTAAAGCTGGTATCTTTCCGTTAGATTTGATGCAAGAATACACTCAGAATTATCTCCAAGCCGGAGGTAAAAAATCTTTTTCTGAGTATTATACAGCCGCCTACGACCATGCGATTTTTCGTTCAAATCTCAAAGAAAACATTGTTTTTTCCCAGCATAATTTAGCAACCGATCGTTCGTTTAATGAGTTTAATGTAATCTTTTGTAGAAACGTCTTAATTTATTTTAATCAATCCTTACAAGAAAGAGTGCACCGCTTACTATATGAGAGCCTCAGTCCGTTTGGAATTTTGGGCATTGGTCGCCAAGAGTCACTCAAATTTACTCCTCATGAACACGACTATGAGACATTAGAGATGACTGAAAAGCTTTACCGCAGGATTGGGTAGTAACAATAGTGTTGTTGGTGATTGGTTATTGGTTATTTGTAAAAAAATCATCAACAAACAATCCTTCAACACTTCGGCTTTTTGACTTCGCTCAAGGCTCCACTTCGACTCAACGACTACGCGAGAGAGCATCGCAGGCAAGGGCGACCGTGCAGGCAAGCTCAGGGCAAGCCAAACAACAAACAACAAACAACAAACAACAAAAAAAGGAGGCACTGTTGATCAATGGGATATCTTCCTTACGAACTCATTGTTATTGGTGCATCGTTAGGTGGATTGCACGCCCTAGAAGTCTTGTTAAAAGGTTTACCCAAAAACTTCCCGCTGCCAGTGGCGATCGCTCAACATCGACACAAAACTTCTGACGACAGCTTGAGTGTTGTCTTACAGCGCTACTGCCCTCTGCTGGTAACAGAGGTAGAAGACAAAGACAAAATCATGCCAGGGCGAGTCTACTTAGCCCCAGCTGATTATCACTTGCTAGTGGAAGTAAGCCAAACTCAATGGAATTCCCAGGGAGAATACAAGACCAGTATCCCAACATTAGCCTTGTCAACTGAGGCTCCTGTACTGTATGCACGCCCATCTATTGACGTGCTATTTGAGTCAGCAGCTGACGCCTACGGCGCAAAAGTAATTGGAGTGATTTTGACAGGAGCGAGTCATGATGGATCTCAAGGTTTAGCAAGAATTAAAGCCAACGGGGGCTTGACGATTGTCCAGGAACCGAATACAGCTTGTTGTGCGACGATGCCAAAAGCAGCGATCGCAGCTGTTAGCGTAGACTGGATTTTGCCGCTCAATAAGATTGCTCCCCTAATAGTCAATCTTTGCACTCCAGCACTAATGTAAGAAAATAGGTCATACTAGCGGCAAATGTGGGGGAACTGAGGGACAACAGGATAGCGTCTGCTACAAAAGCCGTTAAATTATCAAAACATTTGTAACTTCCGATAGGTGTACATCTGAAACCTAATCAGTCAATCTATCAACAGACGTACAAAAAAACGCAGCTTAATCATCCTTATAGGCTAACCAGAACATGGAGTCCGAACCTAAAGCAAACGTCCTTTTAGTGGACGATCATCCAGAAAATCTGCTGGCCTTAGAAGCGATATTAGAAAACTTAGGTCAGCGTCTGGTGAAGGCTCATTCTGGTGAAGAAGCCCTGCGATGTCTCCTTCATCAGGATTTTGCGGTAATTTTACTTGATGTCCAAATGCCAGGAATGGATGGATTTGAGACAGCAAGCTTAATCCGAAACAGACAGCGATCGCAGTACACCCCCATCATTTTCCTAACCGCCTTCAGCACAAGCGATTCGCTGATGTTCAAAGGTTATTCCCTCGGCGCGGTGGATTACCTGTTCAAGCCTGTTGAGCCAGAAATATTAACCTCGAAAGTGTCAGTATTTGTTGAACTATTCAATAAGACGGCACAGATCAAACGACAAGCGACACAATTAGCAGCAGTCAACGCCGAATTGAGAGAAAGTGAACAGCGGTTTCGCTCTTTAAGTGCCTGTTCCCCCGTTGGTATTTTCCTCACCGATGTAGAAGGGCGCTGTACTTACACTAACCCTCGCCTCCAAGCCATCTGTGGTTTGACACCTGAGCAAAACTTGGGAGATAGTTGGTTGCAGTCGGTTCATCGAGAAGACCGCGAACAAGTATTAGCAAATTGGTCGTCGTTGACACTAACCAACGGCGAATACTCCAACGAATTTCGTGTAGAAACCCCAGCAGGAATTGTTCGCCAGATTCATGTACGAGCTTCCCCGATGCTTTCCCCTCAGGGCGAACTAATTGGTCATGTGGGAACAGTAGAAGACATCACCGATCGCAAACAAGCTGAAGAAGCACGCGCTCAGATTATCCGCGAGCAAGCGGCACGACAGCAAGCTGAGGCAGCAAACCGCATGAAGGATGAGTTCCTAGCCACCCTCTCCCACGAACTCCGGACACCTCTAAACTCAGTGTTGGGCTGGGCTAGACTACTTCGCACGCGATCGTTTGACGAAGCGACAATTGCTCGTGCTCTTGAAACCATTGAACGCAACGCCAAGGTTCAAGCGCAACTCATCGAGGATATCTTAGATGTCTCGCGCATCATCCGTGGCAAGTTGCAACTCGATCTGAGTCCAACTAATCTCATACCCATAATTGAGGCAGCAGTAGATTCTGTACGACCAACCGCTGAGGCTAAATCGCTTCAGCTGGAGTACATCTTTGACTTCTCGGTAGATCAAGTCACAGACGATTGTCCACCGTTGCATTCTTCAGAGAATCAATCCCTCTTGTTGTCTTCAGAGGATTCAACTACCCCAAATCCCTTACCAGAAAAGGCAGAAACATTGAAAGAGGAAATCTGGGACTGTAGCGGTACCAATCCCATGAATTCTCTCATGAGACACAAAGAGACAATGAAGGGGGAAATCCTGGTTAATGGCGATCCAGATCGCTTACAGCAAGTTGTCTGGAACCTAATTTCTAATGCCATCAAATTCACCCCCGAAGGCGGAAAAATTGAGGTACGTTGTTTGCGTGCTGGTTCCCATGCCCAAATTCAAGTGAGCGACACTGGCATTGGCATCAATATAGAATTTCTCCCCCATGTTTTTGAGCGCTTCCGTCAGGCTGATAGTACAACAACGCGATCGCACGGCGGTTTAGGTTTAGGACTAGCAATTGTCCGCCACTTGGTAGAACTGCACGGCGGAACCGTTTATGCTGACTCTCAAGGAGAAGGTCATGGAGCAACATTTACCGTAGAGTTGCTGCTCCTCAAGGATGCTCAGGCTCCCGGTAAAACTATAGAGTTGCAACATAGGTCTTCACAGGAGCCACAATTACAGCAAGACATCGTGCGCGATCGCGATCGGGAAGCGATCGCCACGTCAGAAGCATCAGAACGAGCATCCGTGATAGCGACATTAGGATCCTCACAGAGCAACAGTAGCGCACAAGCAACTCCGTCGGAGCTAGGAGTACCACCTCCATTAGTCCAGGGGGATGAAGGATAAAGTTGGTTGTTGGTTGTTGGTTGTTGGTTGTTGGTTGTTGGTTGTTTGTCAAAGAACTCTCCAACTAATAATAAACAACTAAAATTGATGGGTTATTTTTTGTTGGTTATTTGTAAAGGAACTCTCCTACCAATAGATATCTTGCAAAACTAACTAGGACGGGCAAGATGCCCATCCCACAATAATGATTTTTTCTTGTAAGGTAGGCAACACGAACACCTCAAAAAATTGATAAAAAGGAATGAGAACAAGCGGTCTAATAACCAACAACCAACAACAAACAACAAACAACAAACAAACAACAAACAACAAACAACAAACAACAAACAACAAACAACAAACAACAA
>DALYIW010000083.1:0-14816 GCA_031970155.1 Coleofasciculaceae cyanobacterium CTOTU46601
CATCCCTCATCCCTCATCCCTCATCCCTCATCCCTCATCCATCATCCCTCATCCCTCATCCTTTCTTTCTCAAGGCACTAACCACTCCAGAATACCTTTAGCAATTTTCTTTTCCAGAAGCTTACGTGAGAGCAAACTAGACAAAAGTTTACGCAAAGCCCAGCGCCTCAGAATCGGTAAAAACAAAATTAGTAAAGGTTGCATTAGTCTTTGCAATAGCAATACCATCCCTACTGGTACTAACAATAACCAGGGATTAATCCTCATTAGTTGCTCTATGAAAGGAATCACTATTACCCCAGTAATCAGTAAAGATAGACCCCAAGAAAGCAGCTTAAACCTAAGTAATATCCCCAGACGCAGCTGATTCAGCAATTGAGCAATCAGCCAGTAGTGAGCAGAAACCAGACGGTGGCAAAAGTTAGGGTGTTCTAGACAGTCACTCCTAATCTGATGAAATATATCCCCATCGGTTGAAATCACACTCCGCATTAGCGCTTCTTCCGAGTCATTACCCAAATAGTAGGTGTAGAACGTCAATCCAGACTGTAAGCGGTTTTCCCCATCAATGAGTACGTAGTAACGTAAATCTGCTAATAACTTGCGGGAGATATAAAGATGGCAACCTGTTTCTTTTGCTTGTTGAATCTTTTTGATAATGTCTTTATCTAAGTTGAAGCGAATGCTGTGAAAAACTCTTTGATTGCGACTAATTCTTTCTGTCTCAATTGTGATATAATGCTCCAAATTTAGACCGTTACGGTCAGAAGGTTTCTGAGAGTGTTTTCGGTAAAAATGATGATGCACAGGAGGCAGAATGTATCTTTGGTTTTTTAATTAGAGGAACTCCCAGGAGGCAAGTTGCTACCAGAACCCGGCTGGAGAGTCGCCTGCACCAGACCAATGATAAACTCTAACAGTCCCTTCCACTGATTTTCGCCAGCAGTGACTCCTTCTCTATGAATTTGTAGAATGACATTTCGATGAGGATGATCCAAAATTTCTTGAGAGTAACGGTTAATAACTTCGCCGTCTAGCTGCATCACCGTTTGAGCATAAATTATATCGGTTGTCACGGTCTTGTTAAGAGCATCTGGTTGCACAGAACCTGGTAGCTCATGCTGCTTTTTTAGGAGCGCTTTATTTCGATTATCTAGAGCAGCTTTTAATTCACTCAGCTTGCGTAAACTTCGCAAGAAACGACTATTATGAAGCAGTCTTTGCGCCTGGAGTAGTTCTTCAGGATTAGTAGAACTCAAGGGGTTTGGTAGCTTGATTTCGATTTCATGGAATTGGCGATCGCTAATTATTTGACCGGCCTGTCCTGTAGAATTGAGTACAGCTGCATCGTAAAACTCGGAGTTAGGGTCACCTAAAAGAGATTTGTACTCTAGTTCTAGATTTTTGCGTAACTCAATATAGCGATCGCGCAAAAACTCATAAATTCCTTGTCGTTCCAAATATTGCGGAGATATCGAGTAAATATCTCGGTATGCTTCCCAAGGAATAAATTTTTCTCCAGTAATTCGCTCTACAACCATGGTGTTGACTTCCAAGGCTGTAATGTCGATCAGAACTTCCCCCAAAGACTGCAAAAATTCATCCAGGTTTCGACTCAGGCCAGGAGTAAAACGTCTGCTGGTTGGTTCTGGTAAATCTGTGATTTCTTTTCTATTTCGATTGCGTGTATTAAGCACAGCCGTCAACCTACCTGTTTCTATTTATTCTGATTTGGAAAGCGACTTCGGGGTGGTGGAGGGGGTGGCATTCTTCTGTCCACAGGCTTCTGCTTAGCGTCCACATCATCTTTAGGTACCGCTTGTGAGTCAGAATCTTTGCTCGAAACTCCACCCTCAGATTCCTCTGGAGTTGGCGCTGCGTTGGCGGCTAGTGCCTCCTCCTTAAAGCTTCTTCGGTGCTGTGCAAAAGTGACATAAGAAGCATCAGGCGCAAAATCTTCAGCAGCTATCTTAGCTAATAGCGCTTCTTCTGTGATGTCCACATCGTTTTCATCCTGTGAGGTTGAGTTAGGCTCAGTTTCTCCTAACAAAACTTCTTGGCGATCGCCATTACTATCCTGTCGCTGGTTGGTCATTACAGGGTTTGGTGAAACATCACTCAACTGCTGCGACAAACCTTCTTCTGTAAAGGAATCTGTTTGGAGATTTTTGCTTAAATGATTATTTTCAGTTGGGTGATGAGCTGACTGTATATCATTTGTGCCTTCTAGGGAAGTAGGTAACTCAAGATCAGCATCCTTAGTGTGTATATCTATCTCGGCGGCTAAGTCATCCCAGTCGTCATCAATTTCTAAATCCGACTCTGATTGTTGGAGGTTAATTTCTGCTTTGAACCCTTCAGCATCGTCCTCCAAGTCACCCCAGTCCTCATCCTCTTCTAGAGCATAAGCATCTAGTTCGGCAACGGGTTCATCTAGTAACGGTTCTGGTTCTTCGACAACCCACTCATCCCACTCTTCATCCTCTTCCAAATCCAATGAATCCATGCTGGGAAAAGGTTCATCTGAGTCAGCTTCCGGCTCGTCTTCAAACATATCTCCCCACTCTTCATCAATTTGAGAGTATGAAGTTTCGAGTAGAGGTTCTGGAAATTTCTTAGCAGATGGAAAATCTTCTTGATTAAGAGTATCTTGATTCTGAGTAACTGGTGAATCTGATGCTGTTGGATGAAACTCTGGTTCTTCTGCAACTACATCTCCCCATCCCCAATCTTCTGAATGTTTCGAGCTTAATGTCTCAATTTCAGGGGGTGGGGTTTCTAGTGGTGACAGAAAATCGTCTTGCTTTCGAGTTTCTTCATCCTCAGCTACTGGTAAATTTAATGCTGTTGGACTTGGTTCCGGTTGTTCTGGAATAAAGTCTGCTAAATTCTCATTGGTTTGAGAGTTGAACGCTTCAATATGAGGTTCTGCTGATGCTGAAGGAGACTCAAAGTCTTCTCGCCTCAAAATGTCCCAATCTTGAGCTTCCTGTAAATCTGATGCCGATGGATCAGAGTCGGGCGTTTCTGCAATTAAGTTTCTCCTGTCTTCATCAAATTCTGAATCTAACTCTTCTGTATTAGGTGGTGGACTAACAGGCAAAGATTCTAGTAAATCTAAGATAGAGTCGTCCCAATCATCTTCCTCTTCAGTGTCTGAGTCCAACTCCTTGATGCTATCTGTCGGTGTCAAGAAAGATACAGGCTCTTCGGATGGCGCTGGTGGCTCTGGCGCGACATCTTCCTGGGTGACAGTGTTGGGATGGAGAGCAGATTCTTCTACTGTTGATTCAGTTGGTGCGATCGCCAAATCCTGCTCAATTAACTCAGCAACTCCCGAGGAACTGGTGCTGTTGACTACTTCTGATTCAGTTACCTCCTCCGTGGATGGCAAAAGCTCATTTTCAACACTCAGAGCTTCAGATTCAATTACTGAAGTTGTTGCAGCTGGATGCTGCATAGTTACCAAAACCTCAAATAGCTTTTGCAAGCTTTTAAGGTTGTTCTGAATAATCTGATTCCCTTGTGCAACCTGCTCCGCGTGAAATTGCCGCAGTTCCCTATAAGGACCATTACCAAGAAACTGCTCACCAATCTCGTTCTCGATCTTGCCATCAATCATGTTGATGCTAGTATGCAGGCGATGACCTGACTCGACCTCAGTTGCCTCACCCTCATCTGCTGCTGAAGCTACCCAGGTTGTAATTTTCAACTCAGCTGCATCGCCCAGTGCCAGAGCCAGAGCTTCAGTAATGTTACCTGCCTTGAGTTGTTCTCTAAAGTCATCGCTCGACGCCATAACTGTATTCCCCCTAAATTCTGGCGATTCGCCGACAAAGATAGTACAAAAATTCTCTAGTGTTTGTTCAATTTTTACGGTACGTTGTCCTGGGTTGAGGGAGAAAGCACAGCCTTTCCATCGGAATTTCGCTGTGATGCTGGTGGCAACCGAGATAAGGTGCTGGTTAATACGGTAAATAGTTGCTGCAAGTTTTCTAGATTTTGTTGGATAGTCTGGCGTCCTTCTTGAACTTGCTCCATGTGAAATTGCCGCAGTTCGGTGTAAGGACCATTGCCAATAAACTTACTACCCACTTCATTGTCGATTTCACCCTCGACGATGTTAATGCGGGTACGTATTCGGCAATCAGCAGAAGGCTTATCTGCCTCTACTAAGGTTTTTGCATCTGAGTTAGGGGCCGACACCCAAGTCGTAATTTCTAGTTCAACGGCTTCACCCAGTGCCAAAGTAAGGGCATCAACAATTTTTCCTGCCTTGAGTTTTTCTTTGAAGTCGTCGCTGATTGCCATAAGGTTACAAATGCCTCAAGCTGTGCAGTTAGCTCGCATATTAGCCCAGAAGTGCCTTGACTATAGCAAACCTCCGCTCAACCTTAACAATTTTCACAATAGACTTGGGTTTTTTGTTAGTTGTCAGTCGTCATAGCTGACTGCAATACGGTATCCAGCAAGCCTGGGAAGCGATCGTCTAAATCCTGACGACGTAGCGAGTTTATATGCTGGGTTCCTTCCTTACGACAGTGAAGAACGCCCGACTCGCGCAACACCTTAAAATGATGAGATAGCGTGGATTTAGCTACAGGCATCGCCAAAGCGGCACAGGATAACTCTCCCTTTTGGGCTAGCTGCTTCACAATTTCTAGCCTCACTGGGTCACCCAAAGCATAAAGTACGCTTGCTAAAGAAATGTCCTTTTTATCTGGATGGTACAGCAGTCTCATCGTTGCATTATCGCATAGCTAGCGCTATAGTTTAATTATTCGAGAATATCGAACTATTGAATAACCAGGAGGCAGCGATGTCATCGATCGCATCCGTTACAGACTCCACGTTTCAGCAAGAAGTCATCGAGAGCGAATTTCCAGTTTTAGTTGATTTTTGGGCACCTTGGTGTGGCCCTTGTCGAATAGTTGCACCTGTGGTTGATGAAATTGCAGCCGACTACGAGGGACAAATCAAGGTTGTGAAGCTCAATACTGACGACAATCCGGGTGTTGCGTCGCACTACGGTATCCGCAGCATTCCCACTCTGATTGTGTTCAAAGGAGGGCAGCAAGTCGATCAAGTAGTCGGTGCCGTTCCTAAAAAAACGCTCTCTAATACACTAGAGAAGTATCTTTAGCCTGAAGCCTCGTCCTTTACAGGGCGGGGCTTTTGTTATTTATTATTTGCAATACGATGCAATTGTTTATTTAAGGTGCTAATACTAACTTCATCCCTCATCCCTCATCCTTCCCAATAACGTTATCGCCAGAAGTCAGTAACCTCATATCCCAAATCACTAAGCATCTGGCGTAGGAGCGGTAGACTAAGACCAATAACGTTGCTATGACAACCTTCGAGTTTTTCTACAAACAGTCCTCCTCGACCTTCTAAAGCAAAACAGCCAGCGCATTTGAGGGGTTCGCTAGTAGCTACATAGGCTTTAATGGCGCGATCGCTTACATTGGCGAAGTAGACTTTTGTGATACCGCAACGAACTAAGGTCTTATCCTGAGATAAGTCAATTAAGGCATGACCCGTATAGAGTTCACCTACAGTACCTCGCATTTTTTGCCAACGAGCGATCGCTTCCTCTAAATCAGCAGGTTTCCCATGAATCTCTCCCCCCACGCTCAAAACAGAATCACAACCCAATACCAGCGCCTCGCTAAATTGACTTGTAACGGCTTGAGCTTTGTGTAGCGCTAGAGTTTCTACTAAATCCTTAGGGTTACTCAGCTGCACCTGAGATTCATCAAAATCGCTTTGACAAACCACTGGTTCAATGCCAGCCGTTTGCAACAAGCGTTTACGTGCTGGCGAAGCCGAGGCTAATACAAAAGTTGGGATACCCATCACCGAAAGCTTTAGTCAACTGTAAAGGACTTAGCGACTAGCTCAAACGTATCCTTCAATTTACCCCAGCGTTTTTCAGTTGTAGAAGCATTAAGGGTGTAGATTTTGCCACGGCTTACTGCAACACTGGCAATGTTGTGCCGTTCTTGGTTGGGAAGTTTGACATTATACTCCAAAAGGTAGTAAGTCTTCTCTCCAGACTCACGCGCTTCGGCGTTAACCAATTCTGCTTTACGGCCTGATCCAGGAGGAGCGATCGCATTTTTTTGCAACTGATAACCCACTTCCCCAGGTGTTCCTAACTCTGCAAGGGTTTTGCCTTCAGGAACTGGATTAATGACAACGCTAACATTCTCAGTCCGCTCAATTATGTCGTGTAACACAACATCGGGCCCATCAGTTACGTTGACGGGTAGCCAGCCGTTGGGATACAAAAACTCATAGCCGTCGATGCTATCTACATAGCTTTTCAGTCCACTGACACCAGCCGCACATCCATGTAAACCTAAGCTCAATATCAGCAGGAGTGCGGCAATTATTTTGAGCATATCCCTCTTCCTTCAATCTTGCTGCTATATTGTCTCATCTTTAGGTAGCTCTACGTGGGTAGATTCTTGATCAGTGATTAGGCACCATGAGCCAAGAATAAAAATTTTTCTCCCCCTGCCTCCCCCTACTCCCTACTCTCTACTCCCTACTCCCTACTCCCTACTCCCTATTTTCAAGTTAAGATTCAAATCGTTCTATCATATGCAGACTAAGGGTTGCGGTCAAAGACTGCCATAGTCGAAAACATTGAGCTAACCACTCTGGAAACCATGCTGCCTTCAAGAACAACCATGAACCCGACTTATCAAAAAATCGTGATTCTGGGATTTGCCACTGTACTAACTGGACTATCGAAGCCTGTCTACGCGCAGTTACCACCAACTTTACATCTGGCTGCTGTCCAGGCCCAGAAAGAGCAGGTGAGTGCTGTGGAGTTGTATAACCGGGGTGTCGATAAGTTAGAGGCTGGTAATTATCAAGGTGCGATCGCAGACTTCAATCAGGCGCTGCAAGCTAACCCTAATGATGCTGATACTTACTACAACCGGGGCTACGCTCAACATAGTCTAGGCAATTACAAAGAAGCGATCGCTGACTACACCAAAGCGATTGAGATTAAGCCCGACTTCACGCAGGCTTACAGTAACCGAGGTTACGCTCATTATGTTTTGAAGAATTACAAAGAAGCGATCGCTGATGCTACCAAGGCTATTGCCATCAATCCCAACAATGCCACAGCCTACATCAGCCGAGGTAATGCCCACGATGAGCTAGGAGATCATCAAGCAGCTTTGGCAGACTACGACAAAGCACTCAGCCTTAACCCCAATAATGCCAGAGCTTACTATAACCGTGGATTAACTCGCAGTCGAAACAACGAGCATCAAGCTGCTATTGAAGATTACACTGAGGCAATTCGGATTCAGCCGACTTTCGGCGAAGCCATTTATAATCGGGGACTTTCCCGCTTTTTCCTCAAAAAGACTCAGGAAGCGATCGAAGATTTGCAGAAAGCTGCTGAACTTTTCAAGAAACAAGGCCGGGCAGAGAATTACCAAAGTGCGATGAATGCCATTCAAACAATTCAACAGTCAGTTGGATCGTGACTCCGAGTGGTGTGTCTCTGCCATCCTTGCTAAGTTTTATTAGCTGACGTTGGAGGCTGAGTAGGCCACGAATATTAAGCCGCTAACCAGCGCCAAAGCAGCCACGCCTAACACTACATAGTTTCGCTGCTGGGCTTTTGTCGGCGGCTCTGCTTGGTATGTCTTTGTCTCAGGAGCGAAGTTGTTGAGCCGACCGCCTTCTTCTGTGGTAAATGGCATGAATAAAACCTTTTTTTTGCTTATTTAACATTATGTTACAATAATAAGTATTAATACTCTCATTTATTCACAATAAATCTTTACAAATATTTCCTTGTTTAGTATAAATCCTTCTTATCAATGAATTAATTTCAGCCTTCTGAGATACCAATATTTGCTGATAGCAAGTATGGCAAGGAAATATCTTAACTTATGAGAAAAAATGGTCATTCATCGTTAAATATTAGTAAATTCACAAGAGGGTAGCGAGGATCAAGAGTATTTCTAAATCAGGGAAGAATAGCCGCCGCCCATGTGTTAACAGTCAACAGTCAACAGTCAATAGTCAACAGCTAAAGGAAACCAAGATGAGTTCAACTGCATCTCTAAGTCCATCTGTTCGCCTGACGGTTCCCGGTCCTAGCCCATCACCATTCTTCGGCAGTGTCCCTCATGCCTTGCGCTTTGGTGCAGACTCAGTTGGCTACACGCGCCAACTGTTCCAAACTTATGGCCCAGTTGTCTCTCTATCGGCGGGTGGAGGGACAAATCTCTATTCGTCACAATCTAAGTGCCCAGGTACTGTATTTGCTTATGGCCCAGAAGTTATTCGCACGGTTGCGAGTCAGCATGACACTTATTACAAGTATCCTTTGACAGGACCTGCCTACCGCAAGCGGACGCTCTCTGCACGTCATCAACCCCTAACGCACTTTATGGTGGGGCTATTTGGACTCAATGGCGATCCACATCGGCAATTTCGCCAGCTTTTGATGCCCAACTTTCACAAGCAACGGATTGAGTCCTACCGCAACGATATTGTTGCGATCGCCCAATCAATACTTGATCAAATGCCAGTCACAGAGGAATGTGACATTCTTGAGGTAATGCGACGCCTGACAATACGGGTGACAACAAAGATATTGTTTGGCTTTGATATGGACGAGAGTGGTACCAGACTTGGAAAACTGCTAGAACACATCTTCGCCCAATCGACTTCTCGAATGTTCTCGTTTTTACCATTTGACTTACCAGGCTTGCCCTACCATCGCTACCTTAATTTGATGGCGCAATTTGAAGATGAGATGCGGGCTTTAGTTGCGCGCAAACAAGAGCAGAGCACCGATGACACAGATGTGCTGTCAATGCTGATTGCTGCGCGGGATGCAACCAGTGGTGTCCAGCTTAGTGAGGATGAAGTGCTCGGACATGTGGGTGTGTTTTTTGGTGCGGGATATGATACAACTGCCGTTTCACTCTCCTGGACATTGTTCCTACTCTCACAGCACCCAGATATATTTGCTAATTTGCTCGATGAGTTGGAGAGTGTTTTGCAGGGTGAAGCCCCAACAGTAGGGCAGTTGCACCAGTTGCCGTTGTTGGATCGAGTCATCAAAGAGAGTATGCGGATTTTACCAGCCGTGCCTTGGAATGGACGTGTTACCTCAAAACCGACTGAACTTGGTGGCTATGCCTTACCGGAGGGAACGGAAGTGTTCGTCAGCATTTACCAAACTCACCATATGCCCGAACTCTACGCTGAGCCGGAGGTTTTTAACCCGCAGCGCTGGGAAACAATAGAACCGAGTATGTTTGAATACGTTCCTTTCAGTGCTGGCTCACGTACCTGCATCGGTGCTGCATTTGCCCTGATAGAAATGAAAATAGTGCTGGCTATGCTTTTACAACGCTACCGCCTGGAATTTGTGCCAAAGGTTGATGTAGATCGCGTTGGGGTAATTGTTATGGAACCTAAATACGGGCTACCTATGACAGTTCATCAGCAGGATCGCCAGTTTACTCAAGGAGTTAGGAGTGTGCGCGGTAATGTGCGAGAAATGGTGAATTTGCCTGAATAAACCTATCTTGAAAGTCGGGAGTCGGGTGTTGGGAGTCGGGAGTCGGGAGTCGGGAGTCGAAGAAAGAGACTTCCATGCTTTCGTTGTGAGCGATGAATAGCCCTATAAACAAATTCATGTGCTTCACCCTCATCCCTCATCCCTCATCCCTCATCCTTTCAAAGGGTGGGCAGTGCCCACCCTACTACTAGCTTTCATGCTTTCGTTGTGAGCGATGAATAGCCCCATAAACAAATTCATGTGCTTCACCCTCATCCCGACGCTACGCACCGCCGCTACCGCTTCGCTATCATCCCTCATCCTTCATCCCTCATCCTTTCAAAGGTCACATCTTGCCACTAAATACTCGCTTGGCAGGTCCTGTCATGTAAACTCGTTGATCTTGTTTTGACCATTCAATTTCCAGACAGCCTCCAGGGAGTTCAACTGTAGCTTGGTGATCGCATTTTTCAGCCAGCACCCCAGCTACCACAGCAGCACAAGCCCCTGTGCCACAAGCCAGAGTTGCCCCAGCGCCTCGCTCCCACACTCGCATCTTCAGATAATCTGGACGTACCAGTTGAATAAATTCTGTATTTGTCCTCTGGGGGAAAGCTGGGTGATGCTCGAACTTAGGGCCAATAGTTTCTAGAGCAATAGCCGCGACATCTTCAACAAACGTGATGCAGTGAGGATTACCCATGCTCACACAGGTAACCTTCCAGGTTTTCTCTGCTACCTCCAAAGGAACATTGATCGCCTTTTGCTCTGCTGATGCAAGAGTTGTCGGAATTTGGGCTGCTAAAAGCTGAGGTACCCCCATATCAACCTTAACGCTGCCGTTGCCTTCAATCTGGGGAGTAATCACACCCGCTAGAGTATGAATGTGATATTGAGTTTTGGCACCTGTCCCTTCTAAATCGTATAGAAATTGGGCTAAACAGCGAATGCCATTGCCACACATCTCTGGCTCTGAGCCATCGGAGTTGAAAATCCGCATAGTATAGTCAGTGCCATTTTGTCCTGGTAGGGCGAAGATTACCCCGTCAGCACCGATGCCAAAATGGCGATCGCACAACTGCACGGCTTGCTCTGAGGTGATGATAGGTTCGGTATGGGCGCGATTATCAATCAGAATGAAGTCATTCCCCAGACCATGGTACTTTGTAAATTCGATTTCCATAAATATCTCCACTTGCTTAAAGATTTGATTATGGCTGAATTCGATGTCGGTATACCTAGCGTTCGTCAAATTCAAGGCTTCATAAAACAGGGGCAAGAGGTTGAGCTCAAACTTCTTACCCAGGATTTGCTCATCGGTTACCTTCGCTGGCAGGATCAAGACTGTGTGTGTATCAACACTCAGGATGGACAGAATCTGATTATCTGGCGACATGCAATTGCCTATATCAAGCTCCAAAACGGGGCTGGCGATTCTCGCTCTCTTCAAGTCTTTGAAGGTTGACACACTCCCCCGTCATATCGCCTAGCGGTTAACGGGGGATTCTCCGCTTCAAGGGAAATCTGACACTTCCAACACACCCACTGCCAGATGCTGTTGACCGAAAAAATGGGAGACAAGCTCCGCCCTTCTAGGGCGGCTTTTTTCAGTTCCTCTGGTTTACAAATGACTAAATGCGATCGTTGCGTATCTTCTCAACTATGAAATTCTTCCTATTGCTTCAACTAGCAGCAAACTCAGTAAATTTCCGTTTATACGGAGCTTTAAAACCCAAAACTATATCTTGTTTAGGAACTCCAGCTTCTACTAATTCATTAGCTACTCCGATTTCCGTTCCATCCCGTTCTATCCAAATTTTATTGTTTTTGATTTCCACGTAGATGATACAACCAAATACCCGCGTTAGATCTTGCCAACCTATATTCAGAACTTGATAGCGATCGCGTTCCGTATCAAATATCAGTTGGACTTCTGTCTGACTAGTTGAGCTATTTTTTACGTGATTTTTAAGAACTTTTTGGACTATTTCTTTGTAATTCAATCTCTCCATTGCACAATCTCCTCTCGCTCTGGGTTAAAAATTAATAATTTGAGTTTATGTTCAGCAATAACTCTTTGAATAAACCTACGCATAAAAAATTCATTGTAAACATCTTCCGGAACTGCTAAATACAAATTTCGCTCTGGTTCTGTCAATCTCAAGGCTAAACGGTAGTTGAGAGACTGACCTAGCGCCGTGTGAAACTCAGTCACATCTGACGCTCCTAAAAAGGATTTTATCTCTACAGCTATCTTTTGACCAGTTTTTTCAGCAGCTAAGATTTTCTCTGCTGTTAAGTCTATGTAAAAATCAACATCCTCAACTTGAATAAATAGATGCTCGTCAGTAATTGTCCATCCATCTTTTTTGAGTGCTGTTTGAACTGTATTATGAAATAAATCTTTGGCTGGCATAAATAAACTTGAATTGGCAGGTAATTCTATTAGAGTACAAAAAAACACAAAAGAATCTTTAGCCAATTATCTCCAGTTGCTTGTCGGCAAGTCTTGTAATTGAAGTTTTATCAACTCTACAAAGCCTTGTATTTTCTAAAATCTGTGCGCCCAGTTTTTTGTAGAAGGTGATGCCGCGAGTATTATTAGTAGCAACTGTCCATTCAAGTCGCCCACAGTTTTTTTCCTGAGCAATTTGCGCTAGGTGAGCTAGCAACGCTGTACCTATTCCCTTGCTACGCATCTGAGGTTGAACAAAAAGGTCACCCAGCCAAATATTGGGCTGTGCCAAAAAGCTTGAGTACGTGTAGAAAAAGAGGGCAAATCCTACAGCAATTCCATCCACTTCTGCAAACAGTAAATGTGCTAGGGGAGGATTACAGAATAGCGTTTGCCTCAGTTTATCGGTTGTTGCCTCCAATGCATTTGTATCAAATACATTTAGGCATCGGTCAAACTCAGCTTTTTGTGAGATAAACGAAAGAATCAGCTCAATATCTTCAACGTTAGCCAGTCTAATATGTATGCTCAATCCACTCATTTTTGACTCCTTGAGAGCGCCTATCAATCACTTTACGAGCGGTTACTATAGATGTCCAATATATATTTATGGATTCATTTATACTGAAAAAGTATAAATATTTGGGCAAGTCATGGAGCTTCGACACTTGCACTACTTCATTGCTGTTGCAGAGGAACTGCATTTCAGTCGTGCAGCAGAAAGGCTACACATTGCTCAACCACCCCTTAGTCAACAAATCCGCGATTTAGAAGAGGAATTGGGAGTCAAACTGTTTGAGCGCACCAAGCGCCGTGTGGAATTGACGGCTGCTGGACAAGCATTCTTAGAAGAAGCACGTCAGGCACTCCAGCATGTTGATAAGGCAGTCAAAGCAGCACAGCGAGCTAGTCGTGGTGATATTGGTCGCTTAATCGTAGGATTTAATAGTTCAGCTACCTATGGTGTTTTGCCTAGAATTCTAAGGGTGTTTCGAGAACACTGTCCAGATGTTGAGCTTGTGTTGCATGAACTAACAACTAGCCAGCAACTAGAGTCCCTTCATCACAGCAAAATTGATATAGGTCTTCTCTACTTGCCTGTGGATGACGATGATTTATGCTTTTTGTCTGTCTTGAAGGAGCCTCTGCTAATAGCAATTCCCGATACTCATCCCCTAGTAACTCAACCCCAGATATCTATACATTCACTCGATCATGACTCCTTCATTCTGCCTCCTCAGGATTTAGGAGCAGGACTGTACAGCAAAATCGTCAGTTTTTTTCAACAGACTGGTTTTACCCCAAAAGTAGGGCAGGAAGCTATCCTACTTCAGACTGTGATTAGCCTAGTTGCAGGAGGAGTTGGTGTAGCGCTAGTCCCTGCCTCTCTCCAAAATCTTCAAACCAGAGGAGTGACTTACAAGCCTTTGCAAGAATTAACTCCTGAAATAGAGATAGCCGTAACCTGGCGGCGACATGACTTATCTCCGGTTTTGCAAAAGTTCCTCAATTTAGTTAGTTAAGAGTGCCTAATGATAGAAAAGCGATTTTAGATCGAAGTACTTTACACAATCTGATACACTGTCTGTCTACTGCTGTTGTCAGGGTCAGGGCTAGTCACGATATGCTCTGCTTTTATACCCGCCGCAATCAGCGCAAGGCTTAGACCTTCCTCGAAATTATCCTCTTCAATCACGACTTGATGATCGACTAAACGAGCATGAAACAGAATTGTGTCGATCCAGCGCTGCTTATCCCAGCCTGTAGCCAGAACTAGGAAGTGACCAGAATCAACATCGCAGACGGGGTAAAGCTGGATCGCCTGTAAACGGGGTTGGACGCGAGTTGCCTCTTGCAGGGTTTTTTTGAGGATGTCTGCATAGCTTAGTGAGTTATCCATTGGAGAATCGCCTCTTGACTCGGTTCGTAAACTAATAAGTTGATTTTATTTCGCTGAACGGCTAACTGAAAAATCGGTTTTTGAAAGTGCTTAATGTAGATCGCTTGGCTCACGGCTAAAAACAACTGACGCTCCGGTTCTTGTTCTTCCAATGCCCATTGGTAAAGCTGAAGCTGTCCCATCGTTTTTTCGAGTTCGCTGATGACTGACGGTGAATCGAAGTCTTTGATTTCAACGGCGATTTTATGCCCTTCTTTTTGGGCCGTGAAAAACTTTTCGGCTCCTAAGTCGGCTTTCAACAGTGTTTGCTCTAACACTAAAACTAAAGGATCGTCCGTAATTGTCCACCCGTCTTTTTCGAGGGTACGACGCACAGAGAAATGTAAGTTGTCTCGTCTAGACATTCGACATAAGATCCACTGATTAATCAAGCCGAACACTTACTGGGTAAGGAATTACCCATTATCCAAAACCCAAAAATGCGGTTTTTTACCACAAGTACGAAAGAGCCAGGTTTTGAAGTAGGGCAAATTGCGCTTCAAAGTGAGGGCATAAACTTCGTGCAATAAATTATGCAGGGGGCGGTTGAGATCGATACAGGTGCCTTCCCCCTTCGCCTTTCCCCCTTTCCCTGACTTGTGCAATATCAGACCTTATACCGAATCGCCATTGCGCGAACTATCTACTGGTAGTAACTCTTGCAAGGCTTCATTAACGGGTACCTTGAGGGCTGGCAGTGGCAACACAGGTGACTGGGGTCCTTGTCCAATCCACTGCCGCAACTGATTGAGAGGATAACTGCCCCCACACAAGAGCAAATGATCACCAGCGCGAATTTCTGCGCCACCATCAGGAAAGGCGATGAACTTTCCATCCCGGCGAATTGCTTGTACAGAAACGCCGTACTGACG
>DALYIW010000083.1:14851-15062 GCA_031970155.1 Coleofasciculaceae cyanobacterium CTOTU46601
CTGGGCTTCCTGGCGGCACTTGTAACCACTGTACTGGAGTACTGGCTCCTGGAACGGCCACTTCCCCCTTAGCTAATTCATAAAAAGCAGCTAGTTCGTCAGGTTCTCCCACTACCAACAAGCGATCGCCTTTTTTCAGCCTAATGTGAGCGTCAGGATACTCTTTCACCTCACCTTGAGCACGACGAATCGCCACCAAACTCACACCTGT
>DALYIW010000083.1:15151-27843 GCA_031970155.1 Coleofasciculaceae cyanobacterium CTOTU46601
TGGGTAGCAACCTGGAGTTCCCGTGCAATCTGAGATGAAGATTCAGAAGTGCGTAAATCCCGATAATGAGAATCGCGAATTTGCTGCATTTCCCTTTGAATTAAGGGTATAAATAAATCCATACGCCCTAACAAGTGGGTAGATAATTCTAAACTTGCTTCAAACTCTGGCTGTACCACCTCTTTAGCACCCAATTGGTAGAGCAGTTCAATATCTCGGTCATTATTGGCACAGACTACAATATCTAAATTTGGGTCTAGCTCTAAAGCTCGTTTCAGGCAGAGTCGGGTACTCATGGGATCGGGTAATGCGATCGCCATTCCCTTAGCCTGCTCTATTCCAGCAGTTTCTAAGACGTGCAAACTCGCAGCATTTCCATAAACGTAAGAAATTTCTGCCTCTCGTAATTGCTGAATCCGACTTTCTGATTGCTCAATTACTACAACTGGGTAGTGATGCTCTTGCAAAAGTCGCACAATGTTGCGTCCCACTTGACCATACCCACAAACTACAAAATGATTTTGTAGGGATAAATCCACCGACACTTCCTGTGGCACATCCGTGGGATAGAGATATCGCTTCAGACCTTCCCAACCCTCAGCCCAGTAAAATAGCTTTGGAACCAGCTGCATGACGAATGGCGTGAGAACCAGCGTTACTGCCGTTGTGCCCACAATCAACAGATAAATTCGTCGAGAAACCAAGCCCATTGCTTGTCCTTCACTAGCCAGGACAAAAGAAAATTCACCAATCTGAGCTAGCCCCACTCCTGCAATAATCGCCGTTTTTAACGAATAGCCAAACGCTTTCACCAACGGCGTTACGATTAAAAACTTACCGACTAATACAATCAAGACCAATCCCAGAATTAATTCCAGGTTGTTCCACAGAAAAACTGGGTCAATTAGCATCCCGACTGCCGCAAAAAACAGAGCCGCAAATACATCTCGTAGAGGTTCTACATAGGTAAGAGTTTGGTCAGCGTACTCCACCTCCGAAATCATTAAACCAGCTACAAAGGCTCCCATTTCAATCGAAAGCCCTAGCTGCTCTGTTAGGAGAGCAATACCCAGACATAAAGCCAAAACACCCAGCAAAAACAACTCTTTGCTTTCGGTTTTTGCCAAGAGTCGCAATAGTGGTGGAATTAGCCAAATCCCTGCCGCCACTGCACCAGCGGCAAATAATCCTATCTTTAATAGTGCTAATCCTACTGCTATCCCAATCGCTTCAGACGGCTGATCGAGCGCGGGTAGCACTGCCAGCATTAATCCTAGTGCCAAGTCTTGTACAACAAGAATCCCCAGCATTACCTGTCCGTGAGGGGTTTGTGCTTCATTACGTTCTATCAAGCACTTGAGGACAACAGCAGTTGAAGACAAGGACAAAATTGAGCCTAGGAACACTCCTTTTGCTGGAAAAGTTATCCAATTCATCAACAGCAATGAGGCCAACATCGTCACTAGGATGGTTAGGGCAATTTGTAGGAGACCCCCTCCCAGTGCGATCGCTCGGACTTTTTTGAGTTCCGCCAGAGAAAACTCAACGCCTAGAGCAAATAACAGAAAGGCCACACCAAACTGAGCCAGCGTCTCTATCTGTATTAATTCTTTAATCCAACCCAAGCCCGCAGGTCCGACAATCATGCCACCCAATAGATAGCCTAGCAGCGGTGGTTGTCGGCCTAGAGCTGCCAATAGACCACCGGCCGCTGCTGCTGCCAGAACGGACACAAAGTCAACGATCAGTCGGAAGTCTTCTTGCACCAGTTTTTATCTGAGAAAAGTATTAAGGTCTATTAACTTTTAGGATACAAAGTTTTCTGCCTTGTCTGGAAGCCTTTTGGGGCTAATGGTGAATAATTAGGCGAAACCCATTGGAAACAGTTGAAGCAAGGTGCTAGTCTATGCGCTATTAGTAGCTAAGTCACTCTTGTCAATCTATCTAAAATCTGAATCGGAAAAATTGCCTGTGTCGTTGAAGAACTCTCAATCTCGCCCTCGTCGCAGCTGGTTGGCTGCTGCTACTTTGTGGGTTCAAGGCCAACGCCCTAACTGGTTAAGCACCAGTCTCATCCTTGGTATACTGGTGGCGCTCATTACAATATCCGTTCCAGCACGAGCGTTGCAGGTGCGATTGTCGCCCTCTAATCCTCAGTTGGGCGATACATTGTCACTGATAGTTCAGCAAAGTCCTACAGTTAGCAGCACTCCAACCGTCAAAATCGGTGAAAAAACCTATCCGACTTATGCGATCGCTTCTGGTACTTTCCGCGCACTACTGCCCACCACTCCTCTAGATAAACCTGGCACCTTACAAATACAGGTTACCGGGGAGGGTGAACAGAAGAACTTGTCAGTGCCGCTAAAGAATCGCTCTTTTCCAACACAACGCATCCGGCTATCAGGCGCAGCAGGAGCAAAGGCTACGCAGATGGAACTGGATCGCGTGAAGGCTTTTAAACAGTTGGAGACGCCACAAAAATATTGGGATAGTCCGTTTGTGAAACCCAATGCAGGTCCACTCACAGCAGGTTATGGCATTCGACGTTACTACAATGGTGTGTTTGCCAATGACTACTACCATCGTGGGGTTGACTATGCTGGTGGAACAGGTTCACCAGTAGTAGCACCAGCACCAGGTCGAATCGCCTTGGTAGGAAGACTATCTGAAGGGTTCCGGGTGCATGGCAACGTGGTAGGAATTGACCACGGTCAAGGTGTTACCAGCATCATGATGCATCTCTCGCGCATTGATGTCAAAGAAGGGGATATGGTGCAAGCGGGCCAAAGAGTTGGTGCAGTTGGTTCTACTGGTGCTTCGACAGGGCCACATTTACACTGGGGTTTGTATGTTCACGGATTATCTGTTGACCCAGCACCCTGGAGAACTCAAAAATTTGAGTAGGACTTTTTAAAATTTTGATGAAGTTTTCCCACTCAGACTTGATTTCGTGTTGTTTTGAAGAAAGACTGTGGCAGGGTGTCTCCATCCGTGCTGCTACTGGGAAGCAGATTCCAACATCATGAGTATTGAAAAAATAGTAGAAAAAGCTCTGCAAGACGGCTACTTGACCCCGGTTATGGAAACTGAGGTCGGACGAATCTGTGATACGGCATCAGAGCTTTCGATAGAAGAATATATGGCGTTGGATCGTCTAATGGGAGCACTTCTTACAGGTGAAGTGGTTGCGGTTCCTCGCAAACAGTTTATCAATGTGATGGAAGAGTTGGTGCTGACAGAAGCGATCGCCAAAGTGGCGGAAGTCGAAGCGACAAGCGATCGCGTTCTGGATATCGGAGACATTGCTGCCTACGCACTAAACCGACTCCCGCCTCTATATGCCACAACTGAAGAAGGTGCCAGATATCAGCGTCAGCGAGCCAAAGAGGAACTCCAGAACTTAATCTCTCAACAAGTCAGTGCTGCGATCGCCCACAACCAGAATCGCCCTGATTTTGGAGCTGAACGCCAAGCCATTGGCAAAAGCACTGGAGGCGACGTCCTTAAGCAAGTGAGTAGCCTATTACAAGTTTACGCACCCGACTTTGAGTCAACGACCACTCGCAAAACCGAGTAGCTAGCTGACACAGCAGATTACAAGAAACTTGTCAACTTGTTCATACAAAATCGCTTTGAAGCTCACAGCCTTTTAGGGGTGGGAGCAACGCTATTCGTCTACTTGACTATCTGTCGTGTTGAATGCTTAAAAAATACAAACAACCAATAACAAACAACAAACCACTCTTGCATCCCGTCTTGAAGTCGTCGAATGAATTAACTTCAACCGTCGCTATTGGCGAACAATTACCTGCGTTCCCACACTCACCTGCTCGTACAACGCCCGAATATCAGCATTTCGCATCCGCAAGCATCCGTGAGAAACTGCCTGTCCTATCAGGTCTTCTTTGTTGGTACCATGAAACCCAATTCCATGACGTCCGTTAGACCAAAAACCGATCCATCGGTCTCCCAAAGGATTATTCGGTCCAGTTTGGATCAGTTCCCCAGTAATCGGTTGCTGCCAGACAGGGTTACGTTGCTTTTGTAGAACTTTAAAGTTACCAGTAGGTGTCTCCCAACCGCGCTGACCAATAGCAACCGGGTATCTTGATAGCAGCTGACCTCCCCAGTAAAGGTAAGCCTTGGTATCACTCAAATCGACAACTACCCGATAACTAACGGAAGCTAGAGTCTTAGTCAGCAGAGGAACTACTGGTGATACCAGTTTAATCGTCGGTTTAGGTTTCACTGGCTTCGGCGCAGGCGCAGGTCGCACCGCTGAAAATAACGCTACCGCTAACCCAAAGCAAGCAATCATCAAGGTTGTCTTGAATGAGTTATTTTTGCTCATCATCTCTCGTCATACCAAGCTGCTTATCTTAGGATAATTTTCAAATCCCTATGCCCTATGCCCTCATTGCTCAAGTTACTCTTTTAACTCTTGATATTTTGAGAAATTCACCCGTTTGGGTGATGCTGTTTAGTTGTCATAAGAGAAATGATAGTTGCTTTGCCAGCTACTGATAATATTAGTTGCTTGTAAAAACGCACTTAAACATTTACTTCCCGCAAGCGGGAACTTTATGTGAACCTGGGCGTCATTGGTAGGTAAGGATGTTCTAGCACCCATATCCATCCATGAGCCAATCGACTTCTGTATCCTGGTCAACTGTTGAGGCACTAGTCCCTCAAGTATCGGTGCAACCCGACAAACTCTCAAACTATGACTTGATTTTGCGCTGTCAGGAAGGGATTCGACCTGATCGCGTTGCCTTTGCCGAACTGCTACGTCGATATCAGCCTCATGTGGATAAGATTTTGTACCACTTGGCTCCCGACTGGCAGGATAGAGCTGATTTGGCGCAAGAAGTCTGGATTCGGGTTTATCGTAATCTCAAAAGATTAAATGAACCGGTGAAGTTCCGGGGCTGGTTGAGCCGCATTGCTACTAATCTTTTCTACGATGAGCTACGTAAACGCAAACGAGTCGCTAATCCTCTCTCCCTAGATGCTCCACGTCGCCTAGACGATGGCGAAATGGACTGGGAAATTGCCTCAGACAATCCCAATCCAGAAGAGGACATGACGACGCGAGAGTTTTACGAACAGCTGCGTGAAGCCATTTCAGACTTGCCAGAAGTGTTCCGCACAACCATTGTCCTAAGAGAAATCGAAGGCATGGCTTATGAGGAGATTGCCGAAATCACTGGTGTCTCTTTAGGAACTGTCAAGTCGAGAATTGCTAGAGCTAGAGCTAGACTGCAATCTCAACTGCAAACCTATTTAGAAGCCTAAACTTTAAGAGCCTACTGGGGAACTTTTTCTCGTAGGAATTGCTCGTTTTGTGATGGGTGTATAAAATATCAGTGATTGAGTGCTTGCCATGACTCGGTGGTGACCCAACAATGACCTTTAATTTTGACGCTCGTAAACCTTCTAGGCAGGAAGCTGCCAGAGAAATGGATAGCCTACAACGAGATCGCTTTGAATTACTCAGTGCATTTATAGATGGTGAAGTGACAGCCGCAGAGCGAAAGCAGGTACAAGCGCTATTAGAAACTGACCCTCAGATTCAGGTTCTGTACTCCCGGCTGCTCAAGCTACGCCAAGGATTGCAGAAAATGCCAGTACCAGCCGCCGAAGTTACGGCTCAAGAAACGGTACAGGAAGTCTTCACGCGGATTGACCGCCGCCGGATACACCGGATAATGATTGGGGGTGGTGCGGCGATCGCTGCCGTATTCATCACTGCTTTGTCAGGAGTTTTCTCAGGTACTCAGCAGATACCACAACTAGCTCAGTCTCCCAAGCAAGAGGTGGCTCCAGAACCCCTACAAATTGCTTTAAAGCAACCCTTAATCGATCTTCCTAAGGAGGCTGTGGCAGCTCCCGAAAAACTAAAGCAATTACCAGCAGTACCATATCAAGGTCACAAAAAGCATTTTAACTAGCTTGTTTAAAACTTGATGCTAGTGTTTCTTGAATCTGTGTAACCAAACTGCTTGATCAAGGAAATACCCGCTGATGTTCACTCATGAATCAGCGGATTTTCTATTTATTTTTTCTTAAAAAAAAAATAAAGCTGCTTCCGAAAGTTTTTCATCCCTCATCCCTCATCCCTCATCCCTTATCCTTTCAACACAGCCATTCCACCAACCACCAGGATTCAGGACACCTCCTAGGCGCTGTATCTGCTCTAATGTCATTAAGTAAACCCACGCGAATCCTAGTGCTTGTCCGGTTGGGTCATATATTTGAATTTGCTGCCGATTATATTCATTCTGTTCTGGCGTTCGGCTTGGGTTGTAATCTTCTAATTCGTCTAAGAGGCTTAAGATAGCCGACTCGGCAAAGGTTAAGACAAAACCCTGCACTGTGCTGTCTCCCAGCGTCATTCCAGGGTAGCCTAGCGGTAAGTCAAACAATTGACCGAGAGCGATCGCACTTTTGACCTCTACAACCTTCCCTGTACAGTACCTTTGGTAATTTACCTCTCCTGGCTTTAGAGTTCCATATACAAAAACTTTTATGTTCAAGGTTTGATGGCTAATCCTCGCATACTACAATAAGTAGTATATCGAGACTGGGCAGGTCATCCCTAAGCTGTACAGGCAAAATTCTCAACAAATTGCGCCGGGATTCCCAATCCTCGGATTGATGGCACCGTTCAGGCGCGTATCAGACAGGGTGGGGTAGTTGAATCGGGGATGTGTAAAAATACAACAAGCGAAGGCGCATAGCAAGTGCAGTAGGAGCAAGTTTCGTGGAGTCCCGTTACAACCCAGCAGCGATCGAGGAAAAGTGGCAACAGACTTGGGCTGACCAAGGCTTAGACCAGACCCCTACACAGAAGGACAAGCCGAAATTTTATGCCCTGTCTATGTTCCCCTATCCATCGGGCAACATGCACATGGGTCACGTTCGTAACTACACGATTACGGATGTTATAGCCAGGACTCGCCGGATGCAGGGTTATCGAGTACTACATCCGATGGGTTGGGATGCCTTTGGTCTACCGGCTGAAAATGCTGCAATTCAACGTGGCGTTCATCCAGCCAAGTGGACGTATGAAAATATTGCCCATATGAAAGGGCAGTTAAAGCCGTTGGGTTTCTCTATCGACTGGGATTGCGAACTAGCTACTTGCTCACCAGAGTATTACAAGTGGACTCAGTGGATTTTCTTGCAATTTTTTCAAGCCGGACTAGCCTACCAAAAAGAAGCTGCGGTTAACTGGGACCCAGTGGATCAGACTGTACTGGCAAATGAGCAAGTTGATAGCGAGGGTCGTTCTTGGCGTTCGGGTGCTAAAGTTGAGCGCAAACTCTTGCGGCAGTGGTTCCTCAAAATTACTGACTATGCCGAGGAATTGCTCAACGACCTCGACAAACTGAGTGGTTGGCCTGAACGGGTAAAGTTGATGCAGGCAAACTGGATTGGTAAATCCGTTGGTGCCTATTTGGAATTTCCCATTATCGGTTTGGATGAAAAAATCGCCGTGTTTACAACTCGCCCGGACACGGTTTATGGCGTTACTTATGTGGTACTAGCGCCCGAACATCCCTTGACACCAAAAGTGACCACAGCAGAACGAAAAGCCGCTGTTGACGCCTTCATTCAAGAAATTGCTCAAGAAAGTGAACTAGAACGAACAGCAGAAGATAAACCAAAGCGGGGTATCCCCACTGGCGGTAAGGCAATCAATCCGTTTACTGGGGAAGAGATACCCATCTGGATTGCTGACTACGTGTTGTATGAGTACGGCACTGGTGCAGTCATGGGTGTTCCTGCTCATGACACACGGGACTTTCAATTCGCAACTGAACAGAATTTGCCTATTAAAGTGGTGATTGTACCAGCCGATGCGGCTGATGAGAAGATTGCCCCCAAGCAGGCATACACGAACTCTGGAATTGTGGTGAATTCTGATCAGTTCAACGGGATGGAGTCCACAGAAGCTAAGGGCGAAATTGTTAAATACGCAGAAAAACAAGGCTGGGGTAAAGCACGAATTCAGTATCGCCTCCGGGATTGGTTAATCTCGCGGCAACGCTACTGGGGTGCGCCAATTCCAGTGATTCATTGCCCTAAGTGCGGTATAGTGCCAGTTCCTGAGAAAGACTTGCCCGTGCAGTTGCCAGAAGATGTGGAATTTGCTGGAGGCCGCGTTTCTTCCTTGGCGCAGCTAGAAGGTTGGGCGAATGTGCCTTGTCCCAGCTGCGGTACAGCGGCGAAGCGGGAAACAGACACAATGGATACGTTTATCGATTCATCCTGGTATTTCCTGCGCTACCCGGATGCCAAAAATGACCAGCAAGTCTTTGACCCAGCGAAGACGAATGACTGGTTGCCAGTTGATCAATATGTTGGTGGGATTGAACACGCGATTTTGCACTTGTTGTACTCGCGGTTCTTTACTAAGGTGTTGCGCGATCGCCCTTTGGGTGGTGCACAAAGCGATCGCAAATTGCTCAACTTCGACGAACCCTTCCAACGCCTCTTGACTCAAGGCATGGTTCAGGGATTAACTTACGAAAATCCCAACAAACCGGGTAAGGATAGATATATTCCCAATGCTCTAGTAAACCCTAGTGACCCACGCGACCCAGAAACAGGTGAACCGCTAAAAGTCTCCTACCAAACCATGTCTAAGTCCAAGTACAATGGCGTGGCTCCGGAGGAAGTGATTAACAAGTATGGTGCAGATACGGCACGGATGTTCATCCTCTTCAAAGCACCGCCAGAAAAAGATTTAGAGTGGGACGATGCGGACGTAGAAGGGCAATTCCGTTTCCTCAACCGCGTCTGGCGTTTAGTATCGGAGTTTGTGGCGTCTAAGAATGCAAAGCCTAGCGCCTCTAAAAAGGGTGATTTGACCAAATCTGAAAAAGACTTACGACGGGCGATTCATACTGCAATTCAGGCAGTTACTGAGGATTTAGAGGGTGAGTACCAGTTCAATACAGGTGTCTCAGAGTTGATGAAACTGAGCAATGCTCTAACGGATTCTGAGTGCAAGGACTCACCAGTATATGTAGAAGGGATTGAAACCTTGATACTGCTGTTGGCTCCTTTTGCGCCTCATATTACCGAAGAGTTGTGGCAAATGACGAGTCATACTGAGTCAGTCCACACCCAAGATTGGCCTAAGCCTGACCTCGATGCTATCCAGCAGGATGAAATCACGCTAGTGATTCAAGTCATGGGCAAAACTCGTGGCACTCTAGTTGTACCAGCTCAATCTGACCGTGCGGCGCTAGAAAAGTATGCTCGTGAGTCGGAAGTTGCCCAGCGTTATCTTGAGGGCAAGGAGATTAAAAAGGTGATTGTAGTGCCTGGGAAGCTAGTAAATTTTGTGGTGGGTTAAACCATGCCATACAGCAGTTTCACCTTAGCTAAAGCCAAAAAAGATTTCGGCTTAACGACTGCTGAAGGAGGACGATTTCTGCCGCCAATTGACCCGATAGTACCCAGTTCTCGGCTACAACAGGCATTAGAAGATTTGCCGTGGGCGATCGCTGTTGGCTCAGAAAAAGCCAAGTCAGAGGGCATTATTTACCCCATCCTGCAAGAGGTGAGACGCCTTTTGAAAAATCAGGTGAGTCTCTTCTCCGGTAGAGATTTTACGGTGGATACTAACAAAGGGCTGAATGGTTATGTTGATTACCTGATTAGTCGTTCTCAAGAACAACTGGAGATTGAAGCGCCAGTCGTCGTTGTGGGGGAAGCCAAACGAGACAACCTCAATGAAGGGTTGGGACAGTGCATTGCAGAAATGGTCGCTGCTCAAATGTTCAATCAAGCCAATCAGGTAAATATTCCCACGATTTACGGGTCAGTTAGTAACGGTACTCAATGGCGCTTCTTAAAATTGGAAGGGTCAACGGTGACCATAGATTTGATGGATTATTCTCTACCTCCGGTTGACCAAATTTTAGGCTTTTTGGTTTGGATGGTTCGAGAGAGTAACTCATGACAGGACTGACGCATGGACACCACATCTTGTAGGGGTGAACGGCCGTTCACCCCTACAACTGGCGGTTCGTAATGAGAAATTTGCGTAAGTCCTGTAATGAGAGTAGATCGCTTTGCTATGTAAATGCTTTACCGATGAGAGATGGGATCAGCGCGATCGCAACCAGCCCCCATACCATCTAGACCCATGTCAACCGTGAAGAACTTACACTAGTTGTATCTTGCACTACACCAATTAAATCAGTGCCATAGTAAATCAAGGTATCTAGAGCGGAAGTACCTGAGAAGTCAGTATAACCAAAGGAGTAAGCAACACCATTGTAGGATTGGGTAGCAGAAGAGCCACGGACTTCAATCCAATCACTGGTGTTATTCCAGTCTGTAATGGTGGCATAGCTAGCTCCCTGATAAGAGACTCCCCAAGAAGAACCACCGAGAATGAAGTAGTCACTTCCTGCTCCACCCGCTAAGGTGTCAAATTCTGGATCAATTGAGCCATAAGTAGTAGAACCATTGAGTCGATCGCTCCCATCTCCGCCAGAAAGCGAGTCGCTGCCATAGTTACCTAACAGAGTGTCATTGCCTGCACCGCCAGAGAGAGAGTCGTCAGAGTAATTCCCGTTAATGGTGTTGTCGAGGCTGTTACCGGAACCAGAAGAAGCCTCGCCGTAGAGGTAGAGGTTCTCCACGTTGTCAGATAAGGTGTAGTTGGTGTAAGCATAAACCGTATCAGTTCCTGCACCCGCGTACTCAGTTACTGTGTCAAAGGCGCTATCGACGTAGTAGAAGTCATTGCCATAGCCACCATACATCGAGTCATTGCCGTTACCGCCATAGAGGGTGTCATTGCCGTTACCGCCATACAGGCTGTCATTGCCATCTGCGCCATACAGATAGTTGTTGGAGTAATAATTCCCGCTAATAACGTTGTCGAGGCCGTTGCCGTAACCTGAGGTGTAACTCCCGCTGGAGCCGCCGTAGAGGTAGAGGTTCTCTACGTTGTTGCCTAAGGTGTAGTAGGTGGTATTAGCATAAACTGTATCAATGCCCGCACCTGTGTACTCACTTACCGTGTCTGAGTAGCTATCAACGGAGTAGTAGTCATTGCCGTAGCCACCAGCTAGTGAGTCATTGCCCGTACCGCCATCTAGGTAGTCATTGCCAGAGCCACCATACAGGCTGTCATTACCTGCATAGCCATAGAGAGAGTTGTCGGAGTAATAGTTTCCGCTAATAACGTTGTCGAGTTCGTTACCGTAACCTGTGGTGTAACTACTGCTGCCATAGCTGTAGAAGTAGAGGTTCTCTACGTTGCTGCCTAAGGTGTAGGAGGTAGTGCTAGCAGAAACCGTATCAATGCCTTCACCTGCCAACTCTGTTACCGTGTCAGAGGCGCTATCGACCGAGTAGTAGTCATTGCCAGAGCCACCAGACATTGCATCATTGCCAGTACCGCCATTCAGGTAGTCATTACCTGCATAACCATAGAGGGCATCATTGCCAGTACCGCCATCGAGATAGTCATTGCCAGAGCCACCATACAGGGTGTCATTACCTGCATTGCCATAGAGAGAGTTGTCGGAGGAATAATTCCCGCTAATAACGTTGTCGAGTTCGTTACCGTAACCTGTGGTGTAACCACCACTGGAGTTGTAGAGGTAGAGGTTCTCCACGTTGCTGCCTAAGGTGTAGGAGGTAGTGCTAGCAGAAACCGTATCAATACCTGCACCAGCCAACTCTGTTACGGTGTCAGAGGCGCTATCGACCGAGTAGTAGTCATTGCCAGAGCCACCAGACATCGAGTCATTGCCAGTACCACCATCGAGATAGTCATTGCCAGAGCCACCAGACAGGGTGTCATTATTAGTACCACCATATACGTAGTCGTCGCCATCTCCGCCATCCACGTAGTCGTTGCCAGACCCGCCAACTAGATAGTAGTCATTGCCGGCTCCCCCATATATAGTGTCGTTACCTTCTCCAGCATCTACACTGTCGCTTCCATCTCCAGCATCGAGGTAGTCATTACCAGACTCGCCATATAGATAGTCATTACCAGACGCGCCATACAGAGTGTCATTACCAGACCCTCCCTTTAGAGTGTCATTATCTGCATCGCCATACAGATAGTCATTATCTGCATCGCCATAGAGATAGTCATTACCAGACCCACCATACAGAGTGTCATTACCAGACCCGCCCTTTAGAGTATCATTGCCATTTTCGCCTATCAGATAGTCATTACCAGACCCACCATCTAGAAAGTCATTGCCATCCCATCCGTATATGGTGTCGTTACCCCCAAGCCCAAAAATGCTATCGTTGTCAGTGTTTAGCGGATCGATAATATCGCTTCCCGAAGTGCCAAAGTAAGTTCCCATATCTGTTCCTCCTGGGTTTTAAGTCGAGTTTGAAGTTCACAAGAAAGCTTTTGCAGTAACTATTCAAATGTTGAGTTCTACTACGCAGAGGCAATTGATGAACCTCTTGCCATGTTTTTGGCAGTAGATAACTATTGATAGTTTGTAGTTCTAAGACCAGTAGAAGGAGCCACCCTGAGGAATTAAGTACAGTTTGCACGTTCAACTCAGTCGGCACCACCGAAGATTAGGAGCTTAATTACGAACTTTTAAATTTCTTGCTTCTAGTTCTATCGAGGCAGTACCAGTAAGGATTTAAGGCCATAAAAAAATGATGTTAAAGCTTTTTAAAAC
>DALYIW010000084.1:0-9187 GCA_031970155.1 Coleofasciculaceae cyanobacterium CTOTU46601
TTGGGTCACCACAACTCAACCCAAGACAGGAGTGATCTACCATCATGTCCCAGAACTTAATCACGGCTGGGGTTATCGACCCTAGAGAATTTTCTATCGACGAAGTAAAGCAGCAAGTCGCTACCTTCCTCAAGATTCCTCTTAAGCAAATTGAGCGCCTAGAGTGCTGGAAACACCAAATCTGGATAAAATTGGTGGAATCTCGGGCTAAATTCATCAGTTATCGCAACTTGCCTCTGTGGATTGACCAAGGACTGAATGTAATAAAACTTTGCACTTCTCGCTCTAATCTCGACCATTTAGGCGAAATCTTACGCAGCGAACGAGATTGGTACGAACAGCACAAGATACCCGAAGCTGTGCAACCATGGCGCGATGCCTGGGCGCAACAAGCCCAACACCTGCGGGAGGAAGAAGAACGCCTCAAGCCCATTCGCGCCCATCAGCAAGCAGGAGTTGAGTGGTATCGTGCTTGGCAAGGAGTATTGCGCTGTTGTCGAGATTGTATAGCACTAGAGCGATTAGCCCCGGAAATTAACCAGCAAAGCCAGGAATTTTCGGATTTGCCAGAGGTGATGCAAGCAATACAACAACAGTGGAATGAGCGATGGCAAGAACTAGAGGATGCGATCGCCTAAATCCGCAACCTGCATAATAGCAATAGCCGCATGGTTCAAAATTCTCAGGCTCATCACCCAACGTATTCCGGTCATTAGGCGGTGAATACTCCATCAAATCTAAGTACCCAATCTTCTCCATTAGAGGATTTCTACATACCCTTCTGTTCCATGCACGCGAATTCGTTGCCCATCTTTTATCAGTTGGGTAGCATTTTCCACTCCGACAACTGCTGGTAAACCATATTCACGAGCGATAACTGCTCCATGAGTCATCAGTCCACCAACTTCGGTGACTAGGCCTTTTATCGATACAAATAATGGTGTCCAGCTAGGGTCAGTAAAGGAGGTGACTAATATATCTCCATCTTCGAGATCAGCGTCTTCCATGTTTAAGATCACACGTGCTCGTCCCTCTATAACTCCGGAAGAAACAGGTAGACCTACAATAGCTTCGGCTGGTAGATTTTCTCGTTTGTACTTACCTGAAATGATTTCGCCGTCTGACGTGATCACACGTGGCGGAGTTAGTTTTTCATAGATTTTGTACTCGTTTTTTCGATCGCTAATGAGCGCATAATCCAATTTATTGGTGCGTACGATCTCGCGAAGTTCTTCAAAAGTGAGGTAGTATATATCTTCTTTTTCATGAATAACCTTGGCTTGTACAAGGTCTTCGGCTTCCTTCAGTAAAGCCTGCTTATAAACGAAGTAGCGATTGACTATGCCGTATTTTGGATATTCACGATAACCGATAAAATTCCGGATCAGGTCAATCATTCGTTTGGCTTCCTTGGCTTTTTGTTCACCATCCGGTAATTGCTTCAGTCGCTCTAATAACTCTTGTTCTTTTTTCAAAGCTTCCTGTCGCCCTTGCTCAAATTTCCGATGGCTGGCATTAGAATCAAAGTTTTTGATATTACTGAGAATTATGGGGACAAGGGTGGTTGGTTTCTCGCTCCAACGAGGTCTTGTAATATCGATCTCACCAGCGCATCGCATTCCATATTTGTTGAGAAAAGCAGCGATCGCATTTTGGGCTTCCTGTCCACCCTCAAGCTTCACCAATTCACCTAAAAAGTTATCCTCTTTTACCTGTTGCAAATACTCAATGACTTCCGGGTAAGGACGAATCGCATCCGCAACATCCAATAGTGCCATACCCATTTCCGAAGTTATGTTGTTGGGTGCTGATTGAGAAAGCGTGTCCGCTGCGTTTTTTTCGCCTAACCACTCGTTCATTTTTTCATTGATCCAGGAGGAAGCATTCATACCAGTCATCAGCACACCAAAACTTTGTGAATCAGAGCTGGTCTGCTTTAATTGCTGGATATCTTTCAGGATAAAATCAAACAGATCCGATCCTGATTTCGTTTGGAGGGTTTGTTTTAACGCTTCGATCGAGGTTTGACTCTGTTGAATCAAATCAGCAACAATCGCCGGATCGTAGTCGTTTAGGGTTTGAAAATCTGCAAGCGATCGACCTTTACTGCTTTTGCCGGGACTCTGATCATCGGGTAACGATTTTATAAAATCTCCCCGCTCTATGATGGTTGTAAGTGCGTCTTTCATGAGCGGATCAGATTTTCCCAATGTGACGTTTAATATAGTTTCTCTGCTGACAGGTGAAGCTAGCGTCGCTGTAACATCAACAAACAACCTTCCACCAGCAGTGTGCATGGGTGCATGGGTCGTTAACAGGAAAAAAGACAATCCCAATGGTTTCATGGCATCGGTCATCATTTGGTTGTGACCGACAGATACATAGACGTGATTTTCCTGATCATTCGTTTCAGGAATCGGAAATAAAGTAGTGATCGGACGACTCTGGACAATGTAAAACGTATCGTCAACCAAACACCATTCGATATCCTGTGGGCTAACGAAATGTTCTACGATCTTTCTGCCAATGTGTTCAAGCTGCAAAATCTGCTCATCCGTCAGCGCTTGCCAATTCTGACTCTCAGGTTCAATCTCCTCTGCTTTTGTACCGCCATTTTTGAGGGCATAAATTGCCAGTTTCTTAGTAGATATCTTCTTATCAATAATCTTGCCGTCACGCACTTTGTAGCTGTCAGCATTCACCAGTCCAGAGACCAAAGCCTCACCCAGTCCGAAGCTAGCATCAATGGATGACACTTTCCTGTTAGAAGTAATGGGATCGGCAGTAAACAAAATTCCTGCTACCTGCGGGAAAACCATCTTTTGAACCACCACAGCCAGGTGGACTTGACGGTGGTCGAAACCGTTTTGCAGGCGGTAAATGACTGCCCGCTCGGTAAACAGCGATGCCCAGCACTTGCTGATGTGCTTTAGAATTGCCTCCTTTCCAATAATGTTCAAATACGTATCTTGCTGGCCTGCAAAGGAGGCTGTCGGTAAATCCTCGGCTGTGGCGCTCGATCGGACTGCATAGGCATGTTTTTCTCCAAGCCTGGAGAGAAAGTAGGCGATCTCTTCATTAATGTCTTCAGGGATGGCTATCCCTTCGATCACCCTGCGAATCTCACCGCTAAGTTTACCGATTTTATCCCGGTCTTCTACCAATAGATGCGATAACTGATCAAGTAATTCGTTAATTGACGACGTTTCCCCAATGATTCTTTTAAAGGCTTCAGTAGAAATACAAAAGCCATCTGGTACGCGTATTCCTTCAATTCTGGAAAGTTCCCCTAGGTTCGCGCCTTTACCCCCAACAACCATGATTTTTGTTTTGTCAATGTCCTGAAAACCAAGCACATAAGAACTCATATATTTATCCCCTTTGGTAGTTCCTTCTTTGATGATTTTGATGACATCCTTCGGGCTAAAGCGATTTACCAGAGTATGGTACTAGTGCTGTGTCAAGGCGAGAAATTAGGGTTGGCAAATTCTTCTAGATCGGCTTTCGTCGTATGACATCAATATTGAGAGAATTGGGCGTTACCCTTACGCAACGTCAGTTGCCAATCTAGTTCTGTCTCGAACAAACCTGGCTTAAATACAGTAGATATGCCATGAGAGAGAATAGATAGATGGATTGAAAGCTTGGTAAACAATGACACCTTCGTTGTCGAAGTTCGCTAAAATTTGTCGCTGCATTCTGTTGGATTATGTTGTTCAAAAGCCGAGGGAGGGAATCGAACCCCCCGTCCATGCAAACAAGGCACAGATGCCACCTTGGCAAAAATAGAGTCTTGCACAGTTCCGACTACGGAATTCTCAGACGGGACAGGCAGCAAGCACTTCAATCTTCTCTTTATCCTCGGCAAGAAGAGATCAAGTCGTAGGACAGGCAATCAGCGCAAGGGACGTTGTTCGGTGTTGATAATGGCATCATCTACACAATGTCCTGCCTGACTCAGTTCCTAATGAAATGCAGTATTGGGAAAAGCTGAAATAAGACTAATAAAATCGGACAGGTGGTTAGCGCGATGACGTTTTAGTTGGTGACTTGGAATCAGCTAGCCACGTCTTTGCCTAACTCAGTTCCTAATGACTCAAGTATTTGTTTGGTCTGGGTTGCAGTCTGGAGGACAATGCTTCGATGAAGCGATTCCTTCCCTTTGGGACGCTTCGCGAACAGAAAACATCGCTAATGCATGGGGACAGGCCGTCAGCGCGGGGACGTTTTTTAGTACCTGCTTGGAACCGGCTAGTGCACGTCTATACCTGACTCAGTTCCCCATGTAATACACCATACTACATTCCAGCTGAAGGTGTCAAGCTTTTTGGGTTAAGATATCCAGGCTTGGCAAACAGCGAGGCATACACCAGACGACCTTCCTCTTCGACAAACTGACCTGCAAAGTTGTTGCCAGTCACCGTTTGCAGACGGAGGCTGAGAAACCGCTCTTCTTCCTTGATTTCAAACTGTTGGGCAGGCGTCTCGGCAAGCCAGTTACGTACTTGCTCCTGGCGCTCAAGACGGCTTTGATTGAGCTGTTCTCTCAAGTCTTGGAGATTGCTAGCACACAAAGGAATCAAAGGCTTTTGCACCTCCACATCTTTCTCTTGATACATCGCCGCCACCCCGTAACAGAAGCACACCAAAGGCATCCACAGTTCTTGGAAGTAAGCGGAACTGGGTGAAATTTCCACTCCAGCTAACTTATCTTCAATGAAGAACAGCGCACCTATTTGCTGGGGCAGCAGTTCCAATCGGCTCTGATATTGGGTTAGATAAGCCCGTTTCCGACTAAGAATCTGCTCGAGATGACCTCGGCTGGGTAAACCAAACTGCTGGTTAACAATCTCGATTTCATTCCAGAGTTTGCTGTAGTCTTCTTCACCCCGGAGTTGCAGCGCTTTTTCTCGCAGTTGCAACGGCAGAATAAAGAACCACTGTTCGCGCTCTTCCAAGTAACCACCTTGAGACGCTTGCACGCAGCAAGCATCTTCAAACATCAGTTTTTGACCAGCGGCGATAAACGCTGAACGACACAGGGCATGATTTTGGGCTTTGTCTTGGATGTAACCCATGTGCAGAGGAACGATCGCAATCCCATTTTCTGATGGGTTGAACAGTTCCATATTTCCATAGCCGCGAACTTGAGACAGCTTCAGTCCAGACAAGGGACCAACAAATTTACCCTGAATATCTGGGCCAAATACTGGTAACACCGTCATCGTCCCAGACTGCTGGGGCATCCCAAAGCGGTAGGTAGACAAGTCAAATACGGTAGGAACTAATTGATGGTAGTCCATGATTAGTTGTTGGTTGTTGGTTGTTGGTTGTTGGTTGTTGGTTTGCAGGTTGGGAGACTTAGTTAAACCTTTAACCTTCCACTTTTCAACCTTTCAATTCCAAAACTCTTTCGACCTTATAGAGTTTTTTGAGCAGGAACTCCCGCAAGCACTCCGACGTGCCACTAGCGATTAAGAACAGAGATAGCAGCAAGTCTTCAAAATCGTTTTGATGCCAGAATTCCAGTTGTGAGAGATTCTTGGCTGGACGCCTTAATGTCAAATCATCTTGGTTGGTGAATTTGCTATGGCAGAAGACTACAGGTGTCTGCACGCCAGCATCAGGCAAAGATTCCACAACTCGTTCTAAGTCACCTGGATAGACGTTCTCATATCCGTCGGAGACAATCGCCACCAAATCGGGTTGGCTTTCGAGGGCGTCAAGCAAGGTAGTGGCTAAATCGGTGTTGCCTTCTGGCATAGGCGGATATCCAGAACCCCCGACAGTATGAACTTGCAGATTAGGACAACGTTTTTCTAGCACTCGCTGCAATGCTACAGATTGAGCAAGAATGCAATATTCGCGATCGCCATAACTACGAGTAGAAGCCGAAGCATCCAAAACCAGCGCCAGCTTTCCCTCAAATCGAGGGAGTTCACTAGCCGCCTGCTCAACGTAGCCATCCAAAGCTTGCTGCAATTGAGTAGAATTCCCACCTCGGTAGAGGTGCACCAGCGTAGCCGCAATGTCACCGCGATTTGTTGCTGTAACCGTCTTGGGTCGCTCTTGCTGCTGTTCTAGCTTCTCGATATACTGCCGATGAGCCTGCTGATACTGACCATTGCTAGTCTGACGGGTTCCTTGCTTGTAAAGGAATGGCACTACGAATTTTACCCACTGAGAATCGCGAACAAATCGCAGTAAGTTGCGACGCAGATAGGTTTCGTCAGCTGTTGCCTCTCCAGAAAGCATCTTGGCACAAGCACGCGCTACATTCTTACCCAGTGCATGTTCCAGGCAATCCACCAGCGTCGGACGACGGCTGCTCACCATGTCTTCAAAGTGGGGATGATTGAGAATGTACTTGAGGATAGCTCTTGTAGTATGTTTGTGATTCGCCCGAACTCGTCGCAGCGCTAAAAATACCGTCAGTACTTGATCGGGGTGTAAAACTGCCACCAGCAAGTCGGTAACACGTTCTAAGGTGCAACGAATCTCATTGGACATGCCTTTGCGAGAGCGTTGCAGCAATTGGAACAAAATCCGCACGCGCTGCCAGGGTTGAACGGTTTGTGCGACAGCCAACAGAGCATAAAGTTCTGGATTTTGGTCATAGTTATACCGATGCAAAGCTTCATCACTCCACTGAGGTGGTGATCCATCTCGCCGCAGGATGAAGGGCTGATTTTCTGTACGCAAATGCTGAAGGAAATTTGCGAGGGTTGGTTGGCTAGTATCCATGACTTACGCCTCCTCTCTCCAAATTTGAAGGCGCGGGAAGGTAAAGAGATTGAACGTTACCGCCGCTTGATTACTTTTATGCTACATAAATAATACATTTAATGTCAAGTGACTGGGTGACGAGGTTCGAGCCTACGAAATCAGGTTTGTGCTACCACTGGTTATAAAACGAATGGCACTCAGATAAGCGATCGCGTTTTGTCTCGATGCGATCGCTACCATTTTTGCCAGCCTCAAGTCCTGTCAAAAGTTCTTAACAGCTTTCAAATTCCCACATCTATCGTAGGGTATAGTTCACTTAACATAGTAATCAATGAAATTCTATCTTTTGGAGCGTTTTAGCCTTCTGGCTTTAACTTAGCATTAATTTCATCTACGGTATATGCAGCAATTTTTAGTAGTTGAGTCTCTGTTAGGTATCGTACTCTTGCTGTATGTCGCTGAAGTTTACTATTCTAGAGGCATAAAATTTAATGCTCAAGGATAAGAGGAATAAATCTATTTAAAACGCTTTTAATAGCTCTGATAATTTTGGTAAATCTAGTATTTGCTCAAGCTGCTTTGGCCGACAAGCCAAAATTCACAAAAAATCCTGACTATATAGAATTAACTGAATCTATTAATAGTTTATTAAGTACGCAAAACACACAATCTCAAGTAGAGATTTATACACCTGAAGATACTCAAAAGAAAATTGATGAATTGAATTTTGAAAAATACACTTTGGAGACGGGAATCAATTGGGGGCAATGTCGAAACGAGTCAGGAAAGACAGTGGCTGTATACGGTTCCAAACCCAAAAATATTGACGATGACAATTACTTATACGACAATGTCCTTTATTTTTTAGCCGATGGTTATGTAACTAAAAAAGAATGGGATTGTGATGGAATTTACCTACCCAATGATGCCAAGACAGCAGGTGTCAGCCCTGATGGACAAAAACAAGAATTGAGCGGGCCTGTTGCTGTCAAAATAGCTGATGGAACTCAGTTAATTATTCAGACAAATCCAGATACTCCTGCGGTAGAATTCAACACTCTATTGACTAAAGTCTTTAAAGTTGGTGAAATGAACTGGTTTATCCCAAATGTGCCACAGACAGTCATAGATACGCGAGTGTCAAATGCACCTGCTGACAAAATAACTAAGAGAAATCAGTTATTTGCTCAGAGAAATCCACAGAAGGACACAGTTGAATCTAATCAATCCAATAATTCTCCTGAAGCCAAGTCACAGCTGCAGTCGCAACCTCAGTGGCAGCCAAATCAGCCACCGAAAGCACGCTATTTCAACAGAACCTGAAGCGTATAGAAGGCAAATAGCCACCCGAAACAAATTTGATTTTTGCATATTTGAACTGAAAATTAATAGTGTTACCGATGCAGTTACTGTCTAAATTTATAGAATTAGATAAAGCGAAGCAAGTGCAACAGAATCCGTCGCGAGTGCGGGAACACCTGGCAAATGAGCGCACTTACCTAGCCTGGATGCGTACTGCTATATCATTAATAGGTTTTGGGGTTGTGATTGTTCGTCTTCATCGCTTCTTTCCGCCTCAGGTACATCATCCAGGCAACAGCTGGAAATTGGGTTTAGTCTTTTCTTTGGTTGGTTTAGTAACAGTATTATTCTCAACTAAGCACTACTTCGCTATCCGTCGCGCTATCGATTCTGATACCTATCAATCATCAAGTAGATGGGTATTTCTCTTCAGCCTAGGTGTTACCCTCCTGGCATCTGGAGTTATATATGTTGTCTTCACAACATCACTCAATCCAATGAGTTCTATTGTGGCTGAGTAATAGATTTACTCTTAAGAAACACATTATAAAACCCTTACTATTTAATGTTGAAATCTAATTCTTTGAAGCTTGTGCAGTCTTTCTTTAGCTTTCTTAAGCAGCTGCTGAGTTCCCGTTGGCGTTCTCTATTGATGCTATTAATAGGAGTCTATTTACCGTTGCAGGTATTTGAACTGCTGGCAGTGGAGGTGTGGGAAAATCAGGGGGGCTTTGTCTGGGATGTGCCGATTTTGATGGCAGTTCACAAAACAGCACAGCCACAATTAGATGTTTTTGCGGTGACGCTAACTAAGTTTGGGTCAATTTCGATAGTCTATCCCATTGTCACTGCGATCGCGTTAGTGTTCTTGTTTTATAAACGGTGGCGATCGCTATCCTATTTGTACATCGTTATGGTTGGTAGCTCCCTGATCAGCTACACCACAAAGATAATCATGCATCGAGCGCGGCCTCACCTATGGGAATCATTCTATCCACCAGAGCTGGATTATGCATTTCCCAGTGGTCATGCCATGACGAGTATGGCGTTAGTAGCCGCTTTAGTAATTTTGACTTGGGGTAGCTTCTGGTGTTGGCCAATACTGATGATTGGAAGCTTGTTTGTAGTAGGTATTGCCTGGACGCGGCTGTACCTGGGG
>DALYIW010000084.1:9227-9475 GCA_031970155.1 Coleofasciculaceae cyanobacterium CTOTU46601
GTTTCCATCGCTTGGGCTTTTGGAGTTAGCCTACTCATCAAACCGCATTTGACTGACGAAAACGCTGTAAATGATGATAAGCCGAATGACACTGAGTTAAGCTCAAGTGGAAGCTTGGAACCTTAGTTACTCTTAAGAATCAAGGATGACGAGCGTTGCGGGGCGTGACACCAGGATGAAGGATGAATGCGCTAATAGCCTCCTAAATGTTGGTGCTTTAAATAATAAAGATTTCTTGTTTTCTTCAT
>DALYIW010000084.1:9532-27455 GCA_031970155.1 Coleofasciculaceae cyanobacterium CTOTU46601
CATCCCTCATCCCTCATCCCTCATCCTTTCTTAGTAGAAGTAGGTTTGGCTACAATTCACCCTCATGGACAGACGTTTGCGAAAAAGAGTAAAGTGGAATCGGCTATCGTTCTCAGGATAAAATGCTCTACCGTCAGAGACAAAAGTCCGCGCTATACCGCCTAGCGTTGTGAGTACGGCACTCCTCAAAAAAAGTAGCGGATTCGCCTAGTTCACCCAGAAAACATATTTATAGGTGGTCACCAAAATTACACTTATATACTGAGGTGGGGCAATTATGATCGGTCAACTGCTAGACAGGCGTTATAAAATTGTTCAATCTCTCAGCGTTGGAGGATTCGGTCATACCTACATTGCCGAAGATCTACGTATACCCGGGCATCCCAAGTGCGTGGTCAAACACCTCAAACCCGCTAGTAACAACCCTAAACTCTTAGCGACTGCTGAGCGTTTGTTTTGGAGTGAAGCTGAATCCCTTGCACAACTGGGAACCCATGACCAGATTCCCCGGATTTTGGCTTTTTTTGAAGAGAATCAAGAATTTTTTCTGGTACAAGAACTCGTTGAAGGACACCTGCTGACCGAAGAACTGATTCCAGAAAAAAAACTAAGCGAGTCTTATGTTATTGATTTGTTAAAAGATGTTCTGCCGATTCTGGAGTTTATCCATCAGCAAGAAGTTATTCATCGAGATATCAAACCAGCGAACCTCATCCGACGCCAGCAAGATAACAAGCTAGTTTTGATTGATTTTGGAGCAGTTAAGCAAGTACGAACCGTCGCTAATAGCATTCAAGACCGACGTGCTACCGTGTCGATTGGAACTCCCGGTTACATGTCCACAGAACAGGGCCGAGGTAAGCCCCGCGCCAACAGCGATATTTATGGTCTTGGTATAATTGCCATCCAGGCACTGACTGGACTAGAGCCTGGTGACTTGGATGAAGACTCGCAATCAGGCGAAATTCTCTGGCAGGATCATGTATCCATTAGTCCCGGACTGGCGGAGATTTTGAAAAAGATGGTGCGCTACCACTTCAAAGACCGCTATCAGTCAGCGACAGAGGTACTGCAAGACCTGCAACAACTAGAAAATCCTTCTGGCACTTCAACAGTTCGAGATACCGTAGTCGCAGCTAATACTCCTGTACACGAACTGACACTAGGGTGGAGTGAGGCGGGGCGCAGAAGAACTCAGAGCATCCGCAACCAACAAGCTAGTAAAAACCCTGGCACTGTCCGTATTGGCAGTGACCCAGCACAGTGCGATATTGTGTTGTCAGAACCAACTGTATCAGGGTTGCACGCCGAATTCTTCTTTAACTCTCAGCAAGAACGTTTTTACCTGCGGAATCTCCACCAGAGCAATCCTGTAATTGTCGATGGGCAGTATCTTCCAGTAGGTGAAGTGGCACTCAATCAAGGCAGCAATATCAGGTTGGGACAATTGGTGTTGAGAGTAACGGCTATTACACAAAATCAGTACTTGGCGAAAAACAAACCCACTGAGTACGTCACACAGCTACAGCCTGCACCACCTCACACCATACATCCCACTGTCGAGCCATCTAATGCGCTCGACGTTGAACCAAGCCCAACCCCAATTAATCGACCCATTCCCATCGTTCCATCTTCAAGTCCGCGCCGTGCTTCGTTTCTTAGCGGTAAATTGTTTTTGATAGGTGGTTTGGGTGTGGTGATGGGTGCGATCGCTGGTGTTGCCTTTATTATTCTTCCTCAAAGTAACACTCACAACACTAACAATCCCAATATCTCTTTTGAGGAGCAATTGAACTCTCAGCTGTGCCGTGTTGTTTCTCCTACTAAGGGAGAACTAAATGCAAAAGTACGCGACCAACCCTTAAAAGAAGCGATGGTTACGCTCAATGTAGATAAAGGCACCAAGGTTTTATATGTAGGACAACAAGATGCTTTTGTAGAGATTCAATTTGCTGATGGAAGTAAAGGATGGGTGTACAACGATCAGATCCAGCCTTGTCAGTAGATGGGTAATGGGTAATTAGACATGGCCTTACAGTTCAGAAATGTTCAGTCAGTCCCTGACTAAGTGCTAACTCTCAATTGTTTGGCAAACCGTTTTGATAGTATTACGCAGCCAGCAATTTGCTTCATCCTGATTGCTCAACGTACTCCATAGCATAGAAACCATCCACGGATCTGTTTTGACAGGCAGTTCAAAAAGTGTCAAATTACACATATTTGCCAAGCATAGAGCGACTCGATGAGGAACTGCCGCAACCAAATCACTGGATGCGATCGCAAACGGCAAGACTAACATATGCGGAGTAGTCAATGTAATGCGACGCTCCAAATTCTGATCAAACAACACCTGATCAATTTCACCAACGGTATCCCGACGAAGTGTTGTAAGTGCATGAGAGAGCTTGACAAACGTTTCTACGCTCATTGTTTTATGCTTCAAAGCCGGATGATCTTTACGGGCAATTCCCACAAATCGCTCTTCAAATAATGGTTCGCATAGGGTTTGCCTAGGTGGATTTGGAAAAACACCCAATGCAACATTGATCGCTCCCTGTTCTAATAAATCTCCAACACTGTCCTTCTCAAATCCAATCAGGCGAAAATTGAGAAAAGGTGCACTTTGGTGAGTGAACTCTAACAGAGAGGGCACGAGTACAAAGCTGGTGTAATCTGAACTGCCAATCGCAAAATTTCGAGTGCTGGAAGTTGGATCAAACGTCTGGCTTGATGCAACGGTTTGGCGAATCTGTTGCAGCGCTAACAAAATACTAGGAGCGATCGCCTGTGCTTTGAGCGTCGGCTGCATTTGCCGTCCCAGCCTCACAAACAATTCATCTTCAAACAATACACGCAAACGGCCAAGAGCTGCGCTCATCGCCGGTTGTCCAATATTAAGCCGCTCGGCGGCTCCCGTGACGCTCCGCCGCTCCAATATTGCTTCAAATGCGACCAACAGGTTCAGGTCAATTACTGCCAAATCTATCGATTTCATTGATATAAAATATCTAAAATATCGGCTTGTTCAATAGTTTAGCGGTTGCTACTGTAATTTCAGAATGAATCAACCAACAGTTTGCTCATGAGTAATTCACAAAAAATTGCAGTTGTGACGGGTAGTCATAAAGGCTTAGGGTATGCGATCGCTCGTCAATTGACACAGCAGGAGAATACGAAGGCCATCCTAACCAGCCGCAAGGAACAAGACGGTTTCGCTGCCCAGCAACGATTAGCAACCGAAGGAATTCAGGTAGATTATCACCAACTGGATGTGACCAGTGACTCTAGCGTGAAGCAGTTTACACAATGGTTGCAGCAGACCTACGGCAGAGTAGATATTCTCGTGAATAATGCGGGAGTCAATCCGACGATGCAGCCAGAAGAGTCTAGTTTGCTTACGGTTCAGATGGAAACAATACTTTCAACATTTACAACGAACGTGCTAGCTGTTGCTCAAATCACGCAAGCGCTCTTGCCATTAATGAAAGCACAAAACTACGGTCGCATTGTGAACGTTTCTACCGAGATGGCTTCTCTTTTCTGTATGGGCAACGATTACTATCCGTTGGCTCCTTCTTATCGACTCTCCAAGGTTGGACTCAACGGGTTGACGGCGATCTTGGCGAAAGAGCTTCAAGGAACCAACATTTTGGTAAATGCTTACTCTCCAGGTTGGATGCAAACTGAGATGGGAGGCTCAAATGCTCCATTCACCGCAGATGAGGGAGCCGAAACTGCTGTGTATTTAGCAACGTTGCCAGAGGGCGGAGCACAGGGCAAGTTCTTTGCTGAGATGCGGAAGCTTGGGGGAGCGATGGCGCTGCCTTGGTAATGCCATTTGTGTTTCCCCCGTTCAGGAGATTTCCTAGGAAAATAGAGAGTCTCCAAGTCAGGAGTCAGGAGAGAGGGATTTTCATTCGTGGTGGCGGCAATTGGGACATAAAGGACTATCTTGAAAGTTTACTTTCAAGATATGTCTAGGGTCTAGAGATGAAGATGGAAGATATTTTTGCAGCAGGCGATCGCTGCGTTCTGCAAAAAAGCGGTTTGTGACTTACACAAACCGCCCATTGAATTGTCAGTTTCCCGACACCTATAACTAAGCTTTATCTAACTGCTGGACAAGGAACAGTTATCAGAAAACCTCCTGCCTCGATCACAAAGTCATCGAAATCGTTATCTTTCCCAGGTTTGGGTAGCCCAGCATCATCCCAGGAGACTCGGCTACCGATAATTCCGCCGCGATCGCCAGCATCTAATGCTCCATCAAACACAGCGGCCAAGTTGTTTGTAGACAAAACAGTGCGTCGAGTTTGACCTGTAGGGCTAACAGATTCTAGGTAGAAAGCATACCTGGTATTAGCTTTAAACGTAAACTCAGTCACCTGATTTTGTACGGTTCCTCCCTGAACCGTCCCTAGAAAATCTATGGACGTACCAGTGTTGTTCTGACCAGGAGAGGGAGGTTCATTTTGGCCTGTCCCAAAGGAATCATAGGGTTTGACTTCCCTAAACAGCTCTTTAACGGGTTGACCAGTTGCCAAATCGATGATACCAATCGCTGACTGGTAAGCGCCGTGAGACTCTTTGAATTCAAATTCGACTGTGGTATCTACTGGGAACTCGATGACCTGATTGCCAAAAGAGTCTTGAGCTTGAACGGGCGCTGCAAAGGAATTGACTAGCCCTAATGCGATCGCTCCCATCAACCAGCCAAATTTAGTGACGCGATCGCTTCTACGCTTTACTTGCCTCATTGTTTTATGTCTTCTCCTCACCATAAAGTTGCTTTTCAACTGACCCAAGAAGAATTCAATAGTCAGAAGCCAGAAGGCTCTATTCTCCTGACTCCTAACTTCTGATTTGTGTCTTCTTCTGTGCTTGTCTCCTTCTCATCACCGAAACTCTACCAAGTTGCATAAGCTGCACTTGACCTTGAGCCTTCTATTTCTTGCACAGTTCTTCTTAAGGTTTCGGCTTCTGCTCTTAACTGTTCTAACTGCCGACACGCAGCGGGAACGGCGGCGGTTTCAGTGGAAGGCCGACGAGCAAACCTACGGGTAGTTGGGGCATTTTGCTCGGCTTGTGCGATCGCTTCATTACAAGCGTTAAATGCTGCTTCTGAATCCCGATTAACCCGTCTAATGTTCTCCAGTAAATTGGGATCCAGTTTGCCACCCCGATCAAAAATCGGTGCCGTGTTGTTCCAGATATTAGTTCCCGTGATGTCAGAAAAGCTACGGTCAGCCCTAGCAGGAGCAGCCGTTAGCGCCCCGGCGACCAGAGATAAACCGACAATCAAACCAATAGATTTATTTGCGTGCATTGGGCGTACTCCTCCTTAAAACCGCACTGCCATTCCAGCGCCTACTACAAATCGTGGGTCTTCACCACCACCAGCAAGGTCGCGCACAGCTGGAGTAATTACGAAGGGAAAGTTTCTAAATGGTGCGATGGATAGACCCAATCCCAAATCCTGTCCTGTCCACTCTGCAATAAAGCTGACAGGTCGAACAACCCGAACTGCAACGTTACCAAAAACGTTGATATTATTATCACCCACAGCAACAGCACCGTTTGACCGGAACTGTCCATCCCCAACACCAACAGTGACAGCAACCCGACTGAAAGCCTCATCCAGAGAGTCTTTAGTTCGGAAGACTTTGGTAATCACTCCATACTTAGATTGTTCAAAGTCGTTGCGACCAATATTCAGAAATCCATTCCAACCAGCTGCTATTGAAGCATCTCGCCCCAACAGACGATGGACTTTAGCATTAAAGCCACCTTCGCCGAAGCTATCGTCGGTAGTTTCCAAAGCATAGGATAGCTCGACACCCAACGCTTTCTGAGCATCGCCCAGACCAACCCCGATACCTCCTGCACCCACATCACCGTCATCTCTTCGCACGGTATTTTGATAGCTGCCAGTGAGGAAAAAGGTATTTCTATCTGCACCAAATCCAACTGGAATATAGATACTTAGGGCCGGGGAAGCTCCATATTCATCATCCACCTTTGGTGGTACCAGTGGTGCAACGGGTTGTGGCCGCGGGCAGCGACCGCTGACGCCTTGAGCTAGCTGATTCGTTCTTGAGCCACTTCCAGACTCAGAGGGCTGGATTCCTTGAGCGACACAATTAGCAGGCGCTTCAGATTTTGCATCAGCTCTCAACTGGCTGGCATTATTGCTCAATGACTGGGCAATAGGCTGATTTGGACGAAGTGCCTCAGCCTTGGAGAGAACTGGATTCTTCTGTGTCTGCCGTAAATCAGAGATTTTCGTAATTTCTGTTCCGCTTTGAGGAGAGGGCACAGCAGATAAGGAAGAATTTTTGTTGAGGGCTTCTTCTGATACAGGCTGCTTGGAATTAGGAGTTGATAACTCTGTGACACCTTTATTAGAGCGAAGTCCCTCAGCCTCTGGCATTGCTGCCACAGGGGTCTTTGGGGTTACTTCTGCTGATACTTCTACTTTCTCCTCAGGAACTGCTTGAATATTTTGTTGAGACAAAAAAGTGTGAGGGGTAGCTGCTGCTGATACTTCTACTTTCTCCTCAGGCACTGCTTGAGCTTTCTGCTTAGACGCAGAAGACTTTAAATGAGATTCTTGTCCTGAGTCTAGTGCAGCTGTCTGTACAAATTTTTGTTCTTCTGGTAGTTTTGTTAAGGCAGTTGATTCAACGTGCCTGGAATTGATATTGGAAGTTGTTACACTTGCGCTAGGGTTGATTAGTTCTTGAATAGAACCTTCAGAACCCTTGTTTTCACTGGCTTGGGCTATCATCCCCGTAGTCAGGAAAACGCTTAACGTACAAATAAGCAAGCTAAAGAAACGCATAGGTTTGCCTCACATAAATCACACCACTTTTAGGGATACACACCTGTCTCCAACTAAACACATTATTTTGGTCACCGTCAACGATAAGAGGCAAGACGAGACCAACCTCGGTATTGTTCCTAGCTCTAGAAAGATTTAGGTTAAGGGAAAGCCGTCGAGAGGACAAGTCGTTACTATAAGGTGTGAGTATCGCGAGAGTATTTTGCTGTGACTATCTTTAAATGACAGGATATCCACTCTAAAACTCTATTGATTTGTTACCTTTGTACTACTCTTCATTAAAATCAAGAGAAAAAATGAGTAGAGGAAAACAACTGACAATTTTTATACTGTTCTTTCTTTTGTTTGCTATTTTCACAAAAACAGAAACCTATTCTTGGAATGATGCCTCTAGAATGGCGACAATCCAATCTTTAGTAGAACAGTTTTCTTTTGTCATTGATAAAAGTACTTTTATTGAGACTGGAGATAAGTATTTTTACAATAATCATTTTTATTCTGATAAGCCACCTATATTATCAATGTATGGGGCTTTATATTACTTTGTATTGAAGAACCTGTTTAATATTTCATTTGCAACTACCCCTCGTCTAGCCTATTATTTAGTAACTTTATTAACTATAGGAGTTTTAACTTGTGTTGGCTTAATTTATTTTCATAAAATATTAGTAGAGTTTTTTGAGATTGACCAAGAATGGGCTGATTTAACGACGTTTATAGTAGGAACTGGAACTTTAGTATTGCCTTATTCTATAGTTTTGAATAATCATATTGTTAGTGGAGTTTTACTACTAATCAGTTTTTACTACTTATTAAAATCAAAAAATAACAAAATCTTGAATGTCGCTTTATCAGGGTTTCTAGTTTCTTTAGCTGGTTCCGTAGATTTAAACTGCTTTCTCTTTATTCCTTTTGCTGTTATATTTTTTAGTTTTACTCAGTCTATTAAGTCTGGACTTATTTTTTTAGTATCTTGCGTACCATTGATTCTCTGCTTCTTAGGATTAAATTTTTACACTTCAGGAAGCATAATTCCTCCGGCAATGAATCAGGTATTGTGGGATTATCCAGGGTCTAGCTTTAATCAAGAAAATCTCTCTGGTTTAGCCACACACAAAGGGATTTTAGGAATCTTAATTTATACTTTTCATATAATTTTTGGTAATCGAGGGTTAATTTCACATACTCCTATACTGTTATTTTCTATTTTTGCAATTTTTCTAATTTTTAGGAACAATTATTTTCCCTACAAGAAAGAATATCTCTACATTTTAGGGGCTTCTTGTGCATTCATACTACTTTATACCCTTAAAAGTGTTAACTACAGTGGTTTCTCTTTTGGAGTTAGATGGTTTGCCTCGGTTATGTTTATGCTGTGTTTACCACTAGCTCATATTAAAAGCAAAATTAAAAGCTCAAGATTATTAAAAATACTATTTATAGGACTTATAGTTGTTTCAATTTTATTCTCTCTTATCGGTACATATAATCCCTTTACCCCAGACTATTTAACCGACGCTCAGAGATACTTCAATCCTCCTAACACCTTGCGTATTAATATTAGATTTATATTACGCCAATCCACTAATATGTATAAAGCTAGCTTAATCTTTAGTGCTGGCATAATATATTTTATCCTTTATAAACTCTTGCAAAGATCGAATTTAATGCGAAGCTAGTAGGCTTTCATAGAGCCAATAATAGAGGGAGCATCCCAATTTTGTAGGTTTGGTATTGTAGGAGATTTCCGACCGGAAAGCCCTTACAGTGGATATATTTGCAAAAAACGAACGCTCCCAGTCATAGATAGCCTTCTTATCACTTAGGGCATCCACTCTACAACAATTCCTACTCGACTATCCTTTTCTTCTCTGGAATTCTGCTTCTGAATATCTGTAGACAAGCGTAGGTTTCGGGTAACAGCATAGCCAACAGAAAGCGTTGAGATGCCTACTTCCTCATTGCTGCCAGGAGAGACAAAACTTTGAGTGAAAGAAACATCCGCTGCACCAGTACGAGACAACGCCAACATCACCCGCGCACCAACATTTACGCCATCCGTTGAGAAATTCCCTGTGGTTAGATTCCGGTAACCTACTTGTGGCGCGATGTTAACATAACTGCCCAAGGGCAACACATAGTAACGCACATCTGCTCCATAAGCTTCTCGTTCACCATTAAAAGACCTCTGATAATCCCCACTGACGGTTAAGCCAGTGCGACCAACAAATACATCCTCGACACCGACATTAAATCCTGCCGCTTGACCAGTGGAGGGAAACTGAGAGTAACCGAAGCGCAAGCGTGTCCGAAAACTGGGGTCATGGCGAATTTCTTCTAGAACATTTGGTACTTTTTTCAACCAGCGCTGCAAAACCGGACTGTTTTCTATAATTTCTGGGCTTAAATCCAGTTGTTGAGTCGCTGGGTTGCCTGTTGTTGCAGGTTTGTTTTCTGGCGATGGTGCTGGAGTAGGTGGAGTCTGACTCAGTTGCTTTTTCTCTAAATTAATAGACGGGGTTACTAGCGGCGTTTGACTCCAAGCTGAGTTAGCTATTGCTAAAGTTAGCGTTATTCCTAGTATTGCTGGTGGCAGATAATTCAATATAACTAGAGGAAATTTGGATAAGATGTTGTTCAAAATTATAATTTCGAGAAGTATTCTAGAACAAAAAAAGCGGCTCTACCAACTGTAGAACCGCCAATATAGAAAGTTAGCGGAGCAAACTTTAGTGAATGACGCCTTGCTGCGAAGTCATATCAATGGGCTTCATCAGGTAGAGGCGCAGGAACTGCCAGCCATGGGAAACGTAGATGGGCAGTTTCTGGAAGAATTGCAGGAATTTGGGTGTGTTGGAGGATGCGATCGCACTCAACTTTTCATTATTCTTGATGCAAGTCTCTAAGCGATCGTAAAATTCAGGATTTTTCACATCCAGAATCACTGGGAATACCCGTCCTGAAGTTTCATTAGTCTTCTCGATCACATACTTATCATACTCACGGGCATTTAAGCCGATGCTGGCGTAGAAGTCAGCTCGCTGGATGTCATTAAGATACATCGTCGCAAATACCGACAACAAGAAGAACCGACACCACAGCTTCGCCTTCCAATCATTCAGAAACTGAGGTTGAGCCTTCATTACAGCATCAAAGAAATCGCCGTGGCGGTTCTCATCCTGACACCAATTCTCAAAGAACCGGAAAATCGGATAGATACGGTCTTCTGGGTGCTTTTCCAGATGGCGATAGATGGTAATGTACCGCCAGTAACCAATCTTCTCTGAGAGATAGGTCGCGTAGAAAATAAACTTAGGCTTAAAGAAGGTGTACTTGTGATTCTTGGTGAGGAATCCCAAATCCAGCGATAGATTGAAATCGGACATCGCCTTATTGAGGAATCCTGCATGACGTGCTTCATCACGAGACATCAGATTAAAGCACTCTGCCAGCAAAGGATTTTTGTCTTTTAAGCGGCGTCCCAATTCTTTGTAAAGCAAGAATCCAGAAAACTCTGCTGTACAAGAACGCTCTAAAAACTCAATAAATAACTGACGTGTTGCCCCGTCAATATGATCCCAAGACTGTTCAAACTCGGCATCCCGGACAAAGTGGTGGCGATTGTAGTCAGTACGGAACTCTTCAAGGATGGCTCTCAGTTCATCCTCATTGGGCGAGAGATCCATCCGCGCCATTTCATCGAAGTCAGTGGTGTAAAACCGGGGCGTCAGTAGAGTTTCCTTCGCCGGGACTTTCACCCCTGGTCGCAGTTCTTCAAAGCTAGGTTTTTTAAGGGAATCTACCATTTCAAGAGTTTCTCTTTATCTTTGCTTACGATTCTGGGTTTGGTGTTGTGGCGATAGGCGGGTCACTTAACGCACGCCCATACTGAATTGCATTCTGAGTTTACCAAGGTCTAGGTAAGTGAAAAATCCCATTTACGTTAAGAGTTGTAACACAACTTCAACTTTTGTGACAATTTCCCAATTTTGATGGCTTATTGGGGATTTTGTGTCAGTGGTCAGGAGTTAGTGGTGTTGTTTACTGCAATCAGTGTGTTGCTAATTCCTTGATAGCCACTTTTGACCGTTGAGTCGTTGGATGGTGTACAAGACGAGCAAGTCTAGGGTGACTTTGCGCTCATCAATCATGAAAGACTCTAGGGTACTGGGTTTAGCACCATTTGTAGACCAGGAGAAAGCTTTCTGTTTGTTGATGTCTTCGCCAGGAAAGTAAACCTGGAACTGACGCTGCCCATTTTTCCAGGACCCAGCTACTTGCCAACAGGCATCAGACTTGCTTAAACCAGGAATCTGGATTTTGTCTTTGACAAAGGACAACTCTATATCCTCGATTCCTTCTTTAGCAAAAGCTTTCTTTAGGGCTGGCACATATTCTTGTTCGATAAATTCATTGAAGGGTTTGTCTTCAACTGCTGGTGGCTTCTCTTTTTTAGCTTTAGCAGGTGGCTTGTCACCAGCCGCTTTAGCCGGTGGCTTTTTCTCAGCAGGTTTTGGCTCTTTGGGTTGCGCTGCTTCGGCGTCAGGGGCGTTAGCGGATGGCAAATCAGTTGCCTGTGGTTCATCGCTACTGGGAGCGTTTTCTATAGATTCAGCGGGAGTTTCTGATTCTCCAGCGTTGGGATTAGGAGTGTTTTCTTCTGACATAGTTCAAGTGAATCCTGATTTCTACGTTTTAGCGATCGCTTACTTTCTCATCTTTTAAATTTACCGTTAATCTGATCTTTGTTGGTGCAGCGGTTCGCTTTCTTCGTAAAGGTTTGAAGGTTTGTTCCCCGTTAGTAGCCAGATGATGGTTAGTGTTAGCTAGAGCAATCTGTATGAAGGGAAAATGCGCTCGCCTTTCACTGATAGATTAGACACCATGAGCGTTGGAATGAAAATTCCTCTGCCCCTACTCCCTACTCCCTACTCCCTACTCCCTACTTTCCAAGTTAGGCAAGATGGTAGTAATAATTGCTGCAATGCTGCTGAGGCTATGACTGAGACACTATCTGAAATTGTTCTACCGCCTCCGTTTCCCGACCATACCCAGTTGCCTGAATCCGATGGTACATTTGTGAAAAATTTTCAGGAGCATCCTCAAAGCCTGATTTTGACGGACTCAATCGATTCCACGTTGAAACGACTGCATTCAGATGGGCAATATTGCATCGGACAGGATTGTGGTATTTACTGGCGAGAGACTGACCCGCCGGAGAAAGGGGCCGAAGCACCTGATTGGTTCTATGTGCCAAATGTGCCACCCAGATTAGATGGTGTAATTCGCCGCTCCTACGTACTGTGGCGAGAGTACATCACACCTAACATTGCCTTAGAGTTTGCCTCTGGTGATGGGAGTGAAGAACGAGACAGGACTCCTTTATCTCGCTCTGAAACAGGAGAGGTTACAAAACCGGGTAAGTTTTGGGTTTATGAGCAGGTGATGAGGATTCCTTACTATGGCATCTATCAAGTCAGCAATGGCTCTCTGGAGGTTTACCACCTAGTTGATACCTGTTATGAAAAAATGACTCCCAACGAACGGGGAAATTATCTGATTACCACGATGCAGGTGGAGTTGGGATTGTGGCGAGGAACCTTTCTGAATAATCCAGAACAACTCTGGTTGCGCTGGTGGGACTTGAATGGGAATTTGTTGTTAACGGGTCATGAACAAGCACAACAGGAGCGACAGGAGAAAGAGCAAGCTTTGCAACAGTTAGAGCAAGAACGGCAAAAGCGGCAGCAGTTGGCACAGCGACTTAAATCTCTCACTCCCGAACAACTTCAAGCCTTGGGAATTGATGCCGAAATGCTCGATTGAAGTTTGTGATTGAGTGCGATCGCTTCCATCTCCTACCCTTGAATTCCCTGCCGAAATTCCCTCACAGCCTGAATGTGGTTCGGCAGAGCGATGCATCGTACCAACAGCGCCAAGTCTAACTCAGGAAGCAATTTAGATTGAGCGATCGCCTCATACCCATCTTGACGCAAGGCATATATTAACAGTCGCCCATGCTGCTGAACTAGCTGGGCGCAGAGTTCGCGTTATAATCCTCTCGGACAAACCAGAGCCGTCGCTTCCTGAAGCACTGCCGCCTTTGCGTCCTTCCTCTGGTCGCTCCCTTTTAAGACATGCAGGGACTTGGGCAGGTGATGACTTTGAGGAGTGTCTTCAGTTAGTTAACGATACTCGCTCTGATGTAGAGTTCTAAACGTGTACCTCCTCAACACCAACCATTGCAGCTGCATCATTGCAGGAGATACAACTATCCTTACTATTGTCTTATCTGACTGGGATTATTACTCCTGGTTTTCTGAGTCCTGCATCAAGTCTGCTAATAGTCGCTTAGTAATTGTGTAAACATCTTGTTTATCCCCTTCTTTGCGCCGTCCTATTCCCACCACCATAACCAGTACTTGGTCTTGCTCAATTTGATAGATAATTCGGTAACGCTGACCTACGGCTCTAACACTGCGATATCCTATCAACTCTTTGGATAAGGCTTTACCCTGCTTGTCTGGGTCATGCTTGAGTTTCTCTATTCTTGCTAGAAGTAACTGTTGTTCGCGACGGTCTTTGATTTGAGCAAATAGTTGCTGCGCTTGTAAGGTCAGGATGACTTGGTATTCTTCAACAGGCTCCATTTTTACAAGGTTATCAAAATCCTAGTTCTGCTTTTAATTGTTCTAGACTGATGGTTTCTCCAGCATTGGCTTGTCGGATACCTTCTCGTAACTGAACCATAAATTCTTGATCTGCAAGAATTTCCACCGTTTCTAAAAGAGATTCAAACTGTTGCAAACTTAGAGCAATTATTACAGGCTTACCATCCTTGGTGATGATGGCTGGCTCATCTGCCAACTCATCCGGCAATTCTGGCAGTTGTTGTTGCGCTTCTGTAATGGTCAGGTACTTGGGCATAGTTGCAAGCGTATCAGGTCTGTGTTGACTCTAGCATGGCGTTCCTGTATGCGAGGCGATCACTCAAGTAAAAAGGGTAGGCAATGCCTACCCTGCTACTAACTAAGAAGAAAATTCTCTTGTTTAACAGCCAAGTTCTTCTCTAAGCTTGCGCTTCAAATCATCAGAAATAAACAGACCGCTAATCTCTCTTTTAAGTGCTTCTAGCGTTTCTCCTTGTTCATGACGGTCTTTGTATACACCCACCAGTAAAGCTTCCAGCCCAAACTTAGACAAGGCATCGGCAGCTATACCTATTACTCCGAGGAAAATGATACCTCCAATCATCCCACCTGGTCCTAGCATTGCTAGAGCTGTTGTGATTGCCGCTGCTCCTGTAAAACCTGTGGTAGCCATTGCAATCAGGAGAATGACTCCAGGCAATCCTAATGCAGCAATTTTTCTGACAGCTTCATCCATTTGATTTCACCTTTGTCCTAATTCCGTGTCTCTAAGCTTTTTCTTTAATGTATATTTCTAAACTAACTTAGCCCAACAGCATTGGGATGCGCTCGCAGAATCTTTACTCCCCTTCATCTCACTTTTACGGCATTAGCACCTCTTCAAAGAGAGACTAAAGGGAGGTTTGACGCTGACAAAAATTCTGTGGAGGAAAGAAGTTGATAGAAGCTATCGAAAATGCTAAGGAAGCTGCAACTTTTGCAGCAGTTGGTGCAGTTGTTGGTGGAGTTGTATACCACCAAATAGGAGGAGCAGGTTTAACTATTGCAGGAGGGGCTTATCCTATCGGTTTGGCTGTATTTACAGGTGCTGGTGCAGTAGCTGGACTGGCAGCTCATGGTGCGACAAAGGAAGCCATCAAAAACCTTAAAGAAGCTGCAACCTTTGCAACAGTTGGTGCTGTTGCTGGTGGAGCTATATACCATCAAACCGGAGCAGCAGGTTTAGCTATTGCAGGAGGAGCTTATCCTGTCGGTTTGGCTACATTTGTGGGCACGGGTACGGTAGCTGGACTGGCAGCTTTTGGGGTGAAAAAGTCCCTTTTTGGATGAATCGTAGTTCTGATTCACTCGCTGAGGAAACTATTAATAAAACAGACCCTCTTATATCGCTTCGCTAGCACCCCTCCAAAAAAAAGCCCCCCTTTTTAAGGGGGGTTGGGGGGATCGACTTCTACCTATAATCCGGCGTCTGAATATTCCGCAGACGAGCCGCATCACGCATCCCGTATTCAGGACGACAGAAACGGTCTATTTGCGCCTCAAAGAATGCCCGATTTGCTTGCAAATGTTTCGGGTTTGGGTCATCCAAAGGATACAAAAGTGCTGTCCGCAACGCTTGAATTACCGCAGAGGTAACACAGTACATGGAACGCTGGAATGTCACCGCGATTTGGTTGAGGATATCATCTTCTTCCCGGCAGCGTTGTGCATAAAATTCCTTGAGATAAGGAGGAAGGAAATGAAGCATATCCTGCATCAGCAGTGTTGGTGGGATACCTGCTGTACCAACCGGGAATTTATCGGCGTAAAGAACTCCATAGTGGAAGTCTTTCTGGTCAGCAGGAACTTGCCCAGCTTGGGCGTTGTAAGATTTAGTACCCCTAAATGGTGCGGTGCGATAGAAAACCGCTTCAACATAAGGAAGTGCTGCTTCATACAGCCACATGAATCCTTTTGATTTGGGGATGACTTCGTAGCATTCGCCTCTGATGTAGACGTGGTGGTAGATGGGACGACCTGCGATCGCAAATATCCCATTTATCAGAAAGTTCATCGCCTCAGGGACAGTGGTAATCTTCCCCTCATCATAAAGGTCAGAGATTTCAAAGAAAACAGGAGCCATAATCTCCCAGAAAAGCCCTAAGTTGCTGTAGTAAGATGCTTGACGGCACTGCTCTAAAAATAGGTCTGGATACAGCTTATAAAGCCCCAACATCAACGGATTGCCCTTGAAGTAAGCCTTAATTGCTCTATCAGCATTAGCTTTGTATTCATCGCTATCTAGGTAGGGGTCAAATTGCCCACCCATGCCTCGGTGCCAAAGCATCGCCCGCATACAGGCTTCAGCAAACTCCATGTTAATCCGGTCGTGCCACAAGTGATGGAGCAACTTGGGCAGTTTTCCTGTTTCTCCCTTCTCGATGAACTCTAAAAGTTCGGGATGAGCTGTGCCAGGGCCGCGCCAAATTCGTAAATCGGCATTGTCGCCAGCGTAATGATTTTCTAGCTCTAAATACTCTTTTGGTAGGAAGTATTTAAAGAAGGGAAGTGGATCTATAAAGACACGCTCACCAATATAAAGTAGGTCGCGCCAGTAGAAATCCATCGGCACTGCATAAGCTTTCCAGATACCGACAATTTGCATCAGATTTTCTGGAGTATCTGGTATCATCGCACCGCCTGCTTCTAAGCGATGAATCACCTCTGCAAATTCATGCTGGGAGGGAGGCAATTTCGGTTTAGGTGTGGCAGTAGGTTTATCTAGAGTTGCTGTCATGCTCTTATTTCTCTTTATTAGAATGAAAGTTTTTTAGTTAACAACTACCCGATTTGTAGAGTGGGCAGTGCCCACCCTACGCATTATTTTTCGGATGAGGGCTGATAGTGGAGCGCTACTTGCTGATTATTCTTAGCTGAAATAGCAGCAATCATGGCTGTAGTAGTCGTCTCAGTCCAGCGCACTAACCAAGTAGGTTGTATTCCTAAAAAGAAGATGAGGACGGCTAAAACGAGAGCAGGAGCTTTTTCAGTCCACAAGACTTTGGGATAATACGCACTGTTATTATCGAGTTTACCAAAACAGGTGCGATTGAGCAGAATTACGAAGTAAACTGCTGTTAAACCAGAGGCAAAGATACACAGGAGTGTTTGCCAAGGGAAAACTGGGTAAGTGCCTTGAAAGACCAGAAATTCGGCGATAAAGCCTACTAAACCCGGGATTCCAGCGCTAGCCATGCCACTTAAAATTAGTAGGGCGCTGACTAAGGGCAATCCTCGCAGAGGATTCATTAAGCCATTGAGCACATCTAAGTCGCGGGTACCCACTTTGGTTTCGATAACGCCGACTAGATAAAACAGGATTGCCAGGATTAAACCGTGGCTAACCATCTGAGAGACAGCACCTAGGAGGCTTAAGGGAGTAAGCGCCGCAGCGGCGACAACGATGTAGCCCATGTGACCGATGGAACTATAGGCAACCATGCGCTTGATGTCTTTTTGCGCGATCGCACTTAATGCCCCATACATTACACTAAATACTCCAATAATCGAGAGTCCCGGAGCCACCAACGCCCAGGTTTCAGGAAACAGCTGCAAGCCAAACCGCACTAAGCCATAAGTTCCCATTTTGGCGACAATGCCACCTAAAAGAATCGCGATGACTGGAGAAGCCTCAACATAGGCATCGGGTAACCAAGTATGCAAGGGAACCAGAGGTATTTTGATGCCAAACCCTATCAATAACACGGTGAGCAGTATTAACTGAGTGACTTGGGATAAGTCTTGAGTGGCGATCGCATCATAATCGAAGCTGGTAGAGTGGGACAGCCAAGTCATACCCAGGAATGCCGCTAAAACCAGTATCCCGGATACTGATGTGTAGATGAGAAACTTCATCGCTGCATATTCGCGCCTGGAACCTCCCCAAATCGCAATCAATAGATATAGGGGAATTAATACCAGTTCATAAAACAGGACAAACAGCAGCAAATTCTGAGCGAGGAATGCTCCAGCTACACCAGCATTGACTAGAAAAATCAGAGCATATTTAAGACCTCGACGATCAATCTCTAGCCTACTGCTAAAGACGACAATCAAGTTCAACAGACTGCTTAAAGCCAGCAACGGAAAGGACAAGCCATCAATGGCTAGCTTGTAAGTCAAGCCAATTTGTGGAATCCAGGGTAAATACTCTTGAAGCTGCAATCCTGGATTAGTTAGGTCAAATTGACTACCAATCCAAAGCGTGACCAGTAAGATCACAGTGGCGATCGCAATGGCAATAGGCCGCAGTCGCGTAGCTGCTATGTTTTTGGGCAAAAACCCGACTATCCCAGCACCCAATACGGGTAACCATATCAAGGAACTCAGCATATCGTTGTTGGTTGTTGGTTGTTGGTTGTTGGTTGTTGGTTGTTGGTTGTTGGTTGTTGGT
>DALYIW010000085.1:0-20955 GCA_031970155.1 Coleofasciculaceae cyanobacterium CTOTU46601
ACGCCATCAAGTAAATTAAGCTATGACGTGTTGACAATCAAATAGTGGAAGCCCAACCCAGAGAAATTCAGAACTACCTGACAACAGATGGAAGCAGTCCTTATGAAGAATGGCTTGATTCTCTGCGAGATACTAGAGCCAGAGATAGAATCGATAATAGACTTAGGCGAATCCAGCTAGGCAATTTGGGGGACTATCGCTTAGTGGGAGAAGGAGTCTTTGAACTGAGAATTGACTATGGCCCTGGCTATCGAGTCTACTTTGGACAAGTGGGAACAACAATCGTGCTTCTACTGTGTGGCGGGGATAAAAGCACTCAAGCGCAAGATATTCGTAAAGCTCAAAAGTATTGGAGAGATTATGAAAGACGTGAAAATCCCAACAAGTAGGAGCTACCGCGAATACCTAATTTCATCTCTCCAAGATCCTGAAAGGGCTGCTGGTAATATCGAGGTTGTCTTGGAATTGGAAGAAAAAGACCCTCAACCTGATATGTTGCGCCTGACGCTGAAGGATGTTGTAGAGGCTCGCGTGCAGATGAATAATCTCTCGGAAGAAGCTAAACTCAGCTATGAGAGACTCGATAAGATGCTGTTAGAAACAAAAGGTATTGAAATTTATAGTCTGGTTGAGTTTCTGGATGCACTGGGGTTTCGGATTGCGATCGCTCCCAAAGATTAGTTGATCATAGTGAGGTGAAGGCGATGCGAAGAGAGGGTCGTTTCGTTAACGCCATCAAGTAAATTAAGCTATGACGTGTTGACAATCAAATAGTGGAAGCCCAGCCAAGAGAGATTCAGAACTATCTGACAGCAGCGGGGAGAAGCCCTTTTCAAGAATGGCTTAATTCTCTAAGGGATATCAAAGCTAGAGTCAAAATAGAAAAGAGGCTTGAGCGAGTTGCTTTAGGCAATTTGGGAGATTATCGCTCAGTTGGAGAAGGAGTCTATGAATTGAAAATTGACTACGGTCCAGGGTATCGCGTTTATTTTGGACAAATAGGGTCAATAATAGTGCTTCTCCTGTGTGGAGGAGATAAAAGTACCCAAGAACAGGACATTCTTAGAGCTAGAGAATATTGGAGAGATTATGAAAGAAGTGAAAACCCAAAGAAGTAGGAGTTATCGCGAATACCTGATTTCTTCTCTCAAAGACCCTGAACACGCTGCTGCTTATATCGAGGTGATGTTGGAATTGGACGAAGAAGGTTTTGAACCTGAACTACTGCGCTCGGCACTTAAAAATGTTGTAGAAGCTCGCGTGCAGATGAATAATCTCTCGGAAGAAGCTAAACTCAGCTATGAGAGACTCGATAAGATGCTGTTAGAAACAAAAGCTGCTGAAATTTACAGTCTGATTGAGTTTCTGGATGCACTAGGGTTTCGGATTGCGGTAAGCGAAGCTATGCCGTAGGCTTATCATTCCCAAAGATTAGTTGATGATGGTGTGGTGAGGGCGATTCTATCCTATTAATTACTTTATAGCTCTTGAAATATGTAATTTGCACTCCAGTAAAATAGCCATTCAGGATAATTATTTATAAGGTATTATCTATCCTGTTCCAAATTGATTTTACTATCCTGATAAACAACACCTATGTTCTTAGTTATTTCTCTTGGAATATAATGTCTGAGCAAGTTGGAGTTTGACATTATTACTTTAGATAAGAGTCTATCATAAAGATGATTAAGGAATGCTACAAATGTCCGAGCAATATCTACAGCATAGTAATTACCATCCATTTTCATTACAGGATACTGTTGACTCTGAAATGTAAATTCAGTTGAATGCTTATTGACAGTAATTTCGCGTCCTGTGTCATCTAGAAGTCCAAATAACTGAAAGGCAGGCTTTTGTCCTTCAGTGATGCCTAAAATACCTCTATTGAGGATGCAAACAAAGTCAGGCCAATCTTTCTGTGATATTCCCTCAAGGGCTTCGTGAAAGTGCTTAAGTAGTGTTTCTGCACTCTGAATACTAGAATCGAATGCAAAAATTAATCCCAAAGGACCTCTTGTTTCGCTGAATATTAGACCACCTCCCTGAGGGTAAGCAATCTTCTCACGAACAAAGTTTAGTTTTTTCAAATTTGCAATATTATTGACGGCTTCCTTAAACTTCTTACTGTCATTCAAGGATGTCTTCACTTCAATGCCACAATAAACTACCTCTACTGGGTATATTGTTGGTTCTTCATCAAGAAAAAGTTTAGGATTGAAGAATTTATCAATAATTAATAGATCTTCTTGTTTACTTCGGTCACATTCACTACCTGAACTGTCAATGACAATACCTGAACTGTACTGATATCGCTCTGGTAGAAAATCAATGAGAAACTGACGAACTTCTTGCTCGACTCTAGCTCCTTTCATCCCCTCATGGTGTATCAGTTCCCTGATATCATGGAATCGAGACCGAATTTGTTTTACTCTCTGAGCATAATGGCGTGAAAGTCTATCAGTAGGTCGAAATAATATAGGCTCCATAAGACTTTTTTTATAGGGATTTTGTATATTCTAACTAGAGAATAATCACCCTTATTGTGAGTGACTACCGTTTGATCGCTCCCTTCCCTGTTACCGACACTAGTGAGCGATCGCATCCTGCCAACAAAACGCGTGATCGCATTTATTTCTGAGGTGGCTTACTCGTAGCCTCCAGTAGTTCCTCAAACGTGCATTGCAGAACTTCCATCAACCGCTGAGTTTCAGAAATGGTCAGATGAGGCTCACCTATGCCTCTCTCCCATTCACTGACCGTTTTATTGGTTATGCCTAAGCCATCTGCAACCTGGCGCTGAGTTAGCCCAGCTCGTTTTCGCAATTTTGCTAAGGTTAGTTGATCTTTCTCCTCAGACATCCTAAGATATTAAACATAAATGTTTAAACATAAACTAGATTGAACGGACACAAGAAGGGCACACAAATTGGAAAGCCGCTGTCTGGCTGAAAATTGATTGCCTTTGAAGATGTCTGCCTTTCCCTCTGTTTCATAATCACTTAACGTCCTTTCAGCCTACTTGTTAGCTGTTGGATGTTCCTAGTTGCGCCTGTTGTGCTTGCTGCCCTCACTGACATCTTACGAGTGTCATACCCGACAGCATAAAAAGGCGATCGCCTCCGCGTGCAATTTCGTTTAATTGCGCCTCGGCAGATCGCTGTCAATGTACTACTAATACATTACCAATGAACAAATCCAAAGCGATAGCGCGATCGCGTGTCGCCTCAGAAGTTGCTGCCATCCCCGCAGCGCTCAAAAAACGCGGCTTCCATGGAGAAAATCCAAAATCTAAAATCAAAAATCCAAAATCGAATGACCTACTTTAAGCGGCTGCATCCGTGGTGCATCATCCGCCCACTACCCAACTTACAGACACCTATCGTCGCCCGTTTTCGTCGCCGCAGTGACGCCGAGGCTCATCTGCAAATCCTCCAGCGCCTCATCCCTACTGCAACCTACTCCATCATTTTCGACGTGACGCCAGAAGAAACAGACGCAACAACCTAGCCCAGATATCGCCCCTTACCTCCCATCAAGTGAAGCATCTATGACAATTTTATTTCGCCGAATTAAACCCCACTCATTTCCCATCACCCTCGACCTCATTGCCAAATTCTTGGGCATCCCTCAGTCGATGATTGTACGCGCCGAACGCTGGGCTTATGTCTTATTTGTCCATCGTTGTGACAGGGGAGGACAATTCATCAGTTATCGGAAACTCCAGCTGTGGATCGAGGCGATTGCTGCCTTAATTCAAAAAAGCACAACTTTCGACGATCTTTGGCAGATCGGGCTATGGATTAAACAAGAGTGCGAGAAGTTTGACTATACTAAGCCTGTTCTCGAACACCTGCGCTATATCTGGGCAAAACACAGAGACTATCTCATTGACTTGCAAGAACCCGGAAGCGATGCAACGGATTCTGCTTCAGCGTAAGGGCGTTGACCTTCCAGCCCCACATCATTTCACTAATAACGTTAACCAATCATAGAGAATTTTAATTTTTAGTATAGGTGCATTTTTGTAGGACGAGCATGGTAATTTGTTGATTCAAGGAGAGATTAGGAGTTTCCATGACAGTCCAACCGTCCGCTGCTACCCCGATGAATTCCGTAAATTCAACGACCACTAATCCGGTGAACAGCAAGTCAACCCCCAATCTGAGGCAATCGATTCTCAGCGTGGACTTAGGCCGAACCTCCACAAAAACCTGTGTGAGCCGTGACCCGAACAATGTGCTTTTCATCCCTGCCAATGTGAAGCAGCTTTCAATGGAACAGGTTCGTGGAGGCATTTTTGAAGCTCGTGCAACTGACCCCTTACTCGATATGTGGCTAGAGTATCAAGGAAGTGGATACGCTGTTGGTCAGTTAGCCGCCGACTTTGGAGCGAATCTCGGAGTAGGTCAATCTAAAGTTGAGGATGCACTAGCAAAAGTCTTGGCCTGTGTCGGGTACTTCAACCTCAAAGATGATGTCGCGATCGTTCTGGGTCTGCCCTACCATTCTCAAGAGCAGTTTGAACGAGAAAAAGCACAGCTGGTGAGCCTTTTGAGCGGCCCTCATATCATGAGCTATCGGGGTGAACAAGTAGCCATTAACATTACTAAGGTTTGGGTCATGCCGGAAGGGTATGGCAGCCTGCTGTGGTGTGAAGTGCAAAACAAGAAGGGACCAAGTTCAGACTTTACTAAACTAGCGGTGGCGATTGTAGATATTGGGCATCAAACCACAGATTGTCTAATGGTCGATAGCTTCCGGTTCGCACGAGGAGCTTCTAAGAGCGAAGCCTTTGCGATGAGCCAGTTTTATGAACAAGTTGCTGCTCAGATTGAGGGATCTGATAGCCAATCTCTGTCTCTGATTGCGGCAGTGAACCGACCGAAAGGCGATCGCTTTTACCGCCCCAGGGGTGCAAACAAACCTACCAATCTGGACGATTTTCTGCCCAACCTGAAAGAAAGCTTTTCTCGTGAAGTTTGTAGCCGAGTCCTAGCTTGGCTGCCAGAGCGCGTGACTGATGTAATTCTTACCGGAGGGGGTGGTGAGTTCTTCTGGGAAGATATCGAACGCCTGCTCAAAGAGGCTAAAATCAACCCTCACTTAGCTGCACCCTCCCGACAAGCTAATGCTTTGGGACAGTATATTTATGGAGAAGCACAGGTGGCAACATCAACAACTCGTGCTTCTAGGGCTTAAAACTAATGTTTGATTGGACATTCCCGTGGTCAAAAAAGATACGAAAATCGGTCACGTTCAATCGAGAGGTTGCTGACCAAAGCTTGTTAGATGTTGTTGAAATCGAGTTGATGAGACAACCTCACAAGTCTTTCAGTGACCTCTGCAAAGAAGCCCTATGGCACTCTTTACGTGTACCTGAATCTACACGTCCGCCGTCTAAAAAGGCACAGATAGAACAGCACTTTGCTGAACTACAACAGCAAATTGCCGACTTTGAGCAACGTGTTTTTGCCAAGGAATCCAATCAGTTAGATGCGATGGAACGCCAGCTGAATCAACTCTCTGTGCAATTGTCTCAGTTGGCGATCGCGCTCAATCAGCAGCCGAGTTTTCAGCCGCCTCCACAGTTGGAATCAAAGACAGAACTAGAGGCTCCTATCCCCCCCCAAGAAGTCGATCCCTTACTCAGCCGTCTGAGTCAGTTTTTAGATGATTTTTAACTAAAAACGCGAAGGCTTCTTTCTACAGTCGCCTGCTTAATAACGAAATCTATAAACGGTTAAAAAAGAGGGTTAAAAACCCTCTTTTTTTGTTAGTGTGGATGCTGCTTTAAGCGAATGATGCCACTGCTGCAATATGTGATATCATGTCCAACTGATTAGTTATGAATTGTAGGTTAACACCGAGAGTTCAGATGTTGGGTCTCGTACCTTGACCCAACCTACCCATATGTAAGCGTTTAAGCAGACATGATGTGAGTTTATTCGACTCCCTATTTTCAAGCTAGGCACCATGAGCTCTTATCTCACAACGCAGGACTAAAAATTTCTCTTCCCGACTCCCGACTCCCGACTCCCGACTCCCTATTTTCAGATTAGGTTTCTTGTATAGCTAGCCTAAATAAGTTGTACAAGAGAATGCGAATCAAACCTACGCTTAGTTATTTGTGATTAGTTATTTGTATAAACACCAACAACAAACAACAAACAACAAACAACAATATTGAAATGTTTATGGAACTCTGGGGTCTTCCTCATCTTCGAGTTGAGCAATTGTCCAAGGGAGGGGTAAAGTTTGAAATGATTGTTCCTGAATAGGAAAAGATTTCGTTTCTGTATTGTTTGTTACTAAAACCATCAAATTTTTTATGGCATCCATTAAGCGAGTTGCTTGCATGATTGGCTCCTTAAAATTTAATCATTTCATAATTAGTTATCCTATATAGCTGTCTCGTAACTGGCAACAAGATTGACTGAGTATTTACTAAAATTCACAGGTTTGTGAGCCATAACAGTTACCTATCTGTTAATAGCACTATTTAACCCTTAAATCCTTGCTAAATAATGCTTGTAGAAAATTTTTAGGTTTCCCTTCATGAGCTTGATACTTACTGTGTTTTCTTGGTAGAAGTCTTACTTTATAAGGGTTGTAGATATTAAATGGCAGAGGCTAAACTTTTGCTACTTTTGGGTCTTGTTGTCTAGTCTTAATTAAGAAAGACTTTCAACAGGATGAGTTTTTACTAGCAAAATTAATGTCAGAAAATTTAAAAGTATTAACTATTGTTGCAAGATGTATGTAGATCGGTGTTGTGTGAGCTGGGAGATTGGCGATCGCTTTTCTAGGTAAATTAGTAATAAAGTACTTAAAATAAGGCTTCATCCTGCTTCGCTAACAAGTTAACGGTTGACGGTTGACTGTTAACTGTTGATGGATAAGACTACAGTCAATGGTGGCGCGTCTCCTCTCCGACAGGATTTACGCAGAACCTCTACATGTAGGGTGGGCACTGCCCACCCTACTACTAGCAGTAGTGTTTAAATCAGCAATTTGCGTAAGTCCTCTCCGATCAGCGAAGATACTCTAAGCGATTGCAACGATTGTGCCGCCTTTGTGTGACAAAGCTCACAAAAGAATCAGCTTTAAATCACTTCATGTGCTGCTTTTTCTCACGAACTGAAAAAATTTAAGTCACATGAAATGGATATCTTCATCACGTAATAAACCAAGTTTTATCACAGATAAATTCCAGGATAATCACTCGATAGTTCAGCCAAATCAATCATACTGAAAGTGTTGAGTTCTCCCCTCTATCCAATGTTTAATCATTCACTCAATATACTATTCCAGCTTCGTAACCAACTAGACCAAATCGAATTTAATGACCCAAGATGGGCGCGTTTTGCCTCTAAAATGATTCCAGCTCAATGCCCTTTCGAGCGAGACATTAAACTATTCGGTCGCACAGTTGCCCACATTCCACCATTATGTAAGCTTAATCCTCTATATGAGCAATTAGTTGGTTTACGCTTTCGCGCTCTATGCTACTTGGTCGATCAGTGTGGTGAAGATATTCAAGCCTACGCTTGAGATGGCTCTAACGGATAAACTTCTGAGTAATCTTTAAGAGTATCGCAACTTGAAACTTCAAAAACTCGTTCTAATCTGAAAATAGGGAGTTGGGAGTTGGGAGTTGGGAGTCGGGAGTCGGGGAAGAAAGATTTTTATTTCGCCAGTTGTGAGCTTCTGCTGATGCTGCCTAATCTGAATATAGAAGTTAAGAGAAAGTGATTTTTACTGGTTCGTTATGAACTTGCGTTCATAGGTGCATAGCTTGAACATAGCCCTAGCAAAACATGTTGATTTCCCCTGTTAAGCAGAACTTCCACTCTCTCCTTTGACTATAGCTCTCCCAATTAAATGAGCTAGACGTAATGCCTCCGGAACTTTACCACAGTCAGTCAGGCGTTCGAGTACAGAGAAAATAACATCAGGACAGGCACCGCACACTTGAAAGAAGAAAGGTGGTTGTGCATGGATAGTCCCAGCTCTGTGTAACAATTGGAGACGTTGTTCTGGCAGTGGCAAACGATGAATCGCTTGTTCCATAGCAACTAGGTTAGGCATCCGCCGCATTACAGCTACGCAAGGGAGTTGGAGTTGTTCGGAAAGCTTGGGTAAGTCAATGATATTAAAGCCGCCGAAAGCAATTCCGTCGAGGAGCAAAACATGAAGTTGTGGTAGGAATTTGCGCCCCAGTAGTAGCCTTAAAATGACATCCGTCGCATCCCAACCATCTTGCTCTACCTGTCCCCAAACCATCCCTTCAAAGCGAGTACCTGCACATACAACACCTGCGATCGCAACATTTCCTCCTGCATGGCGTATGAAAGGCGCGTCGTCAAAGCCGATAACGCGAATCACACGATTAAGCCGAAGCAGAGATTCGAGTTCCATTGAACAGAAGAACAGTAAGGTTGTACTATAAAGTTGGCATCAGGTTAATGGCAGTGCGATCGCAAATGTTGTACCTACTCCTACTTCGCTTTCTACTGTTATTTCACCCTGATGCAAGTCCACACATTTTTTCACGATCGCTAACCCCAGTCCTGTTCCTTGGATTGTATTAGCATTCCTGGCTCTGTAGAAAGACTCAAACAATCGCTCCCGATCTTCTATAGGAATGCCCAGCCCCTCATCTTGGATGCGGAAAATGGCTTGACTCTCCTGACAAATTAAGTCAAAACGAACTGTGCCCCCTTTGGGTGAAAATTTGACAGCATTGGAGAGTAAATTTGTGATGATTGGTCGCAGTAACTTCTCATCCAGCTTAGCTTGGGTTTCATTGCCCTGAGCTGAAAAAATAATTGTAGGAACAGTAACCCCGTGCCTTTCCTCCTGGTTATCTAAACTGAGTTGCAACTCTTCGATCATCTCGCGGCACAAGCTTTCCAAATCCAGTTGAGCTGGATTGAACTTTAGTTGTCCAGCTTCCGCTTGTCCAATGAGAATAACATCGTTGAGTAGTTGGGTCATGTGTTCGACAGACTCCCCAATGCGCTGGAAATGTTTGAACCTTTTCTCATCTGACCAACTCTTGCCGTAATTTTTAAGTAATTCGCTAGAACCTAAAATTGTTGTCAGTGGGGTGCGAAACTCGTGAGAGATAGTGCTGATAATGCAGGCTTGAAGTTCACCCAGTTCTTTTTCTTTTTCTAGGGCATTGCGAATAATTTCTTCTGTGCGTCTACGTTCAACGATTTCGGTTTCTAGTCTCACTTTCTCTTTTTCTAAAGCTTCTGCATACAGACGTTCAGTGATGTCCTGTAGCATACCGGAAATACCTGTAACCATACCGTCAGTAACCACAGTTGAATGGGCATGAATTTCAATCCAGCGACACAACCCTGCTTTGGTTAAGTATCTGATTTCCTGGCGACAAGACGCTTTTTTACCTTCGAGGAGTGACTGCCACAGTTCCTGATGCAATTGGCGATCGTCAGGATGAACGTAATTTAGAAAATTTGTCCCCACACTCTCTTGGAGAGTAAAGCCAGTGAGGTTAGTCCAAGCAGGATTAAGAAATGTCCAGCTACCAGCAGTATTGGTTTGAAAGATTACTTCTTTGACGTTTTCAACAACCGATCGATACTGTTTTTCTCTCTCTCGTAACGCCTTCTCTGCCCAACTGGCTTCAAGGAGACGACGAACGCGCCGCAGCAAGACTGGAGGGTGGATGGGCTTAGTAACGTAATCAGTTGCCCCAGCTTCAAATGCCCAATCAACGGATGCTTGGTCATGAAGTCCAGTAATCATCAACACCGGGATGGGTTCACCCCTAATGAGTGTTTGCAGTTCGCGGCAGCAAATAAAGCCATCTTTCACTGGCATCATTGCATCTAGCAGCACCATATCGGGCTTGTGCTTTGTGTAGGCATCGAGACATTGCTCTCCATCTCCCACCTCTTCTACCTTGTATCCTTCTTTTTCCATCATTTGACGCAGCATCATCCGCGTAAATCGGTCATCATCTGCGATCAGGATGAGGGGCAAATCTTTCTCACTATAGGTAATCATCACTAAATTCCCTGACGCTCTGTTTGCAAAGCAGTCTTAACTTTGTCGTACTCTGATTCAATCTGTTCCATAATTTCTAGTGCACCTGCTGTATTACCAGAGTTCCCAATTCTTTCGAGATCCTCACAAAGCTTTGAAAGAGTAATTCCTTGTCTTCCTTGTCTCCCTCGTCTTCCTTATCTCCCTTACCTCCCTTCCCTTGTCCCTCTTTTGGCAGAGATGTTGAGATGGTGTTTTAGATATAACGTCTCGGTAACTTCTCGATGAGGAAACTCTATGACGACAGGTATCTGCGTTGACTCACTAGCCCGGAAAATTGCCATAGATGCGATCGCCACCTATAAAACCTATATCTCTCCCCACAAAGGGTTTGCTTGTCCCCACCGACTGGTACATGGTGGCGAGTCTTGCTCAACATACATTAAGCACCTGCTGGGTGAGGAAAGTTTAATGTCAGCTGTTCAACTATCTCGTCAACGATTCAAGGCTTGTATCGCCGCTAGCTACACTCTTAAAGCAACCCGTTCGAGTCCCGGCGGATGTATTGTTATCCCCTGCTGTCTACCTCTTTAATCGGGATTCTCCTTAATATCGGGCGGGTTTAGCCACAATCCTAGCGTCACGAGCTATTAACAGGATAAAAAACCTGCCCCTAGTTAACTTTTTCCAGTAGACTGTCAACCTTAAATTGAAGGGTTGAGAGAGGAAAAAGGGGACAAGGAAGATAAGAGGGAATTGCCTCAACATTTATCTCTAAAATCTACCTTGACACTCTACTAGGAGCATTCACTACGGCTGCAATCAATTGAGTTGCTAAAACTAGGGCGTGTTTTATTGCCCCCAGAATTGACTTAAATTGTAAGTTGGCATACTGGAACGAAACCCAACCTAAACGCGTGGTGAAGTGTTGGGTTGCGCTACGCTTAACCCAACCTACCATAAGAAATGAGAAAGCACGCCATAGACCTGCAATTAAAACAACTATTCGTGATAACGTAGGTAAGTTTAATTCCTAATTCCACACACTTGAAGCGCTAAATCTCTACGTAAAGGTTCTACAAAGCTATGTTAGAAGCAGCAGAAATAGTCAGCTTATTGCAAAAACAGCCCGAACCTAAGCTTTATAACGCAGGTCAGGAGATATTTAAGGAAGGAGAGCTTGGTGATTTAATGTACGGCATCCTTGAAGGACAAGTTGACCTCATCGTCAATGGTAAGGCTGTCGAGACAATTGACACAGGTGACGTTTTTGGGGCAGGGGCGCTAATCGGAGTAGGATATAGAACTTATACAGCGATCGCTAAAAATGACTGCAAACTGGCTTTCCTGGATCGGCGGAAGTTTCTCTTTGCTGTTCAGGAAACTCCCATATTTGCGCTTAAGGTGATGAAAAGTTACGCTGAACGCCTTAGCCGATTGGAACGTATGCTCTAAGGAGAACTGATTAACGTGAACAGTCGCCGCATTGAACCCGAACCGGGACAAGAGTCTGTATGGGATTATCCGCGTCCACCTCGCCTAGAGGAGTCACCCAAACATATCCAGATTGTGTTTAATGGAGTGGCGATCGCAGATACACATCGTTCCCAGCGTGTACTAGAAACTAGCCATCCACCTGTCTACTACCTTCCCCCTGAAGACATCAAGATGGAATATTTAGTAAAAACTACTCAAGGGTCGTTTTGTGAGTGGAAGGGTAGGGCGATTTATTATACGGTTGTCGTTGATGAGAAACAGACCGTCAATGCTGCCTGGTCTTATCCCAACCCTACGCCAAGTTTTGCTGCTATCAAAGACTATTTAGCCTTCTATCCTCATCTGATGGATGTCTGTTACGTTGACGGTGAACAAGTGCAGCCACAACCCGGAAATTTTTACGGAGGTTGGATTACTAAGGATATAGTTGGACCATTTAAGGGTGGTGCTGGGACTTGGGGCTGGTAGTGTTGTTTGTTGTTTGTTGTTTGTTGTTTGTATTGTGAAAACCCCTAGAGATTTTGTCTGACTGCACTAGCACGCCTATGATATTCTTTAGTTGAACTATTGAGTCAATAAGAATATCCTGCTGTAAAGATAGGACTATTCAACGCTTTCCCTCTAGCCGTAGTGTTCAGAGGAGTTGTTACACTGAGAGACGTCATGGAATGGCATACAACAGATGCCCAAAGTCTAGCAATAATCGATCGCGAAATCGGCGATCACATCTTTTCGGCTGCGGAATACGAGATTGTGCGCCGAGTAATTTATGCAACAGCTGACTTTGAATATCAGTCTCTAATTCGTTTTTCAGAGCGTGCTTTACAGGCAGGAGCAGCAGCATTGGCGGCTCGCACCACCATCGTGGTAGATGTTCCTATGGTGCAAGTGGGTATTGCCCCTAACATTCAAAATACCTTTGCCAATCCAGTGTATTGCAGTATGGAAGCCCTGACGCGGCCTCAAAAAGAGAAGACACAGACGGCTTGGGGCATTCAAACGCTGGCTAGACGTTATCCAGAAGGCATTTTTGTAGTCGGCCAGGCTCAAACTGCTCTTACGGCGTTGATTGAGTTAATTGAGGCTGAGGAAATTAAACCAGCTTTAGTGATTGGCACCCCTTCAGGATTTGTGGATGTGGATGTTGCTAAAGATAGGCTGAAAGACTCGTTGATTCCTCATATTCGGATTGAAGGTCGTAAGGGTAGTGCAGTAGTGGCGGCTGCGATCGTTAATGGATTAGTAGATTTAGCTTGGCAAGCCTATGGGCAAGACACCAATGGTGTTAGCTAAATAGTTCTCAGTTTTAACTAATCCCCTGACTGTGATGTCGGGGGTTGTTTGTTGTTTGTTGTTTGTTGGCTTGCCCTGAGCTCGGTCGTTGGGTTGTTGTTTGTTGTTTGTATTATTGAGGAAATTTCTGATTGAATATTAGATCTTCATCCAATAACCAATAACCAACAACTAACAACCAACAACCAACAACCAACAACCAATTTAACGCCTGCGTCGTCTAGGATTAACAACACGTTTGGTTGGTTCGTCACCTCTGTCAGCTTTGCTCAACTGGCGCGACATCTGGGAAAAGAAATCTCGTTGTAAGTAAGGATAGTCACTTACCCAGAGGTTCAAACTGGGAATGTAGAGATCACTTGTCTTTGCAATGCGTCCTAAGTCAGGTTCATTTGACATGACCAACATCTCAGCAATTTGACCGCGAGAAATTCCCTTGTGAAGGCGGCGCAATGGTACTTGTAACTGCGCCGAAAACCCGGTTTCGTCTTCAACGTCCACATTCAGCCGTCGTTCCCGGTTTTCAACGATAACCAACTCACCTCGATTGTTGACGGTTTCTTCTTGCCCAATCAACTCTTCTGTTACAAATACATCTGCCACTCGACCGCGCCAGAAGCCACTATATTTGTATCGGCGCACCTCAAGATTACGCCTCGTGGCCGAGTAGATAGGCCCCCACCACCAGTAAAGCCCAGAAATGATGCCGAGTAACAAGCTTAGGGCATAGAAACCCGATCCTAAAAAGATGTTGAGCAGTAAAACAGCGGCAATACCAATAACAGATATTAGGAGTCGTTTTAAGAAATCAGGGAATTTACCCCAGAAGTAGATGTACTGGGGACTAGAGGCCAGGATAGGAATGAGTTGTTCAAATTTCTCGCGTGTAATTGGAACTAGCATAGTTAGCTTTTAGAGGATTTTTTCTAACCCGTAGATCAGGGATTTAAGCTGGGTGACTTTGCGAATCGATAGCAGCACTCCTGGCATGTAGCATGAACGGTCTGTGGTATCGTGACGCAGGGTGTAGATTTGACCGGGGGCACCGAAGATGACTTCTTGGTGTGCAATTAAACCGGGTAAGCGGATGCTGTGAATGCGAATGCCTTCATCCGCTTCACTGCCTCTAGCACCAGTTAATTTTTCGGTTTCTTGAACAAGAGGTGGATTATACGTTTTTCCTAGTTCTGCTAATAGTTGGGCGGTTTGAATGGCGGTTCCACTGGGAGCATCGGCTTTTTGATTGTGGTGTAACTCGATAATTTCGACATGATCGAAGTAATGGGAGGCTTGAATCGCTGCTTGTTGCAGTAATACCACGCCGATACAGAAGTTGGGAATAATCAAGCAGCCGGTGCTGGCTTTTTCGGCAAAGTCAGCGAGGTCTTGAATTTGTTCTTGACTGAGGCCTGTGGTGCCAACGACGGGGCGGACACCGTAGGCGATCGCAGTCCTAACATTGTCATAAACGCCGCTAGGGTGAGTAAAATCTACCATGACACCCTGTACTTTTTCCTGAGTGGCAAGTACCAGTGTTGCTTGTAGGTCATTCAAAATCGGAATTTCCACCGGGCCACACCCAGCGACTTCACCCGCATCTTGACCAATGTAATCTGGGTTGCGATCGATCGCACCAATCAAGGTCATATCTGGGGCTTCAGAGACAGCCTTAATGACCTCACGGCCCATTTTGCCAGCAGCACCATTGACCACGACAGGGATAGGAGATTGATTAGACATAATTCAAGGATATCCTTGGGAGAGATCAAGCGCATTTTAGACCAAGTGACGTAGCGGTGAAGCCAATCGGCTCAAAACTAATGCCTGTAGCTAATAATTTGTTTTTGAGATAAATGCAGACAAAAAAGCTCCACTCTTTGAGAGTGGAGCAAGTGACAAAATTTGTGTGTAGCCGTTTAGACCCAGATAAAGTTCTGTGAAAAGCTCACGTTCTGTAGGCTCATCCTAGGTTGCAGCTCAGGACTTACGCAAATTTTTCTCTAAAGCGCAAAATCTAGGGGCTTTGGTATCGTGCCCGTACCAGATGTGGTTTCTGTGCGTAAGTCATGAGCTATGACTCGTAGGAAATGGCAAATGCGAGCCGGAAAAACAGCATCGCCTAGACGAATACGAAGTCATCAAAGTTAGTGATAGTCGTGTCGTACACAATAGCAATCACATTTTGAAAGGTCGATTGACCGCCATAGTAAATTGCGGTATCTGTAGCAGAACCACCTCTCCAGTTGGCATAACTAAAGGAGTAGGAACTAGGATTGCCACGGACTTCGAGCTGATCGTATGCGCCATTAAAGTCCACAATTTCGGCAAAGCCATTACCCTGGTAGGAGACGCCCCACGAGCCACCCAGAACAAAGGTATCATACCCTGCTCCACCTGATAAGGTGTCATATTCCGTGCCAGTCGTTGCATAACCATTAAGGCGGTCATTGCCCTCGCCGCCCGACAGGTAGTCGTTACCAGACATACCCAGCACAGTGTCGTTGCCGTTGCCGCCATACATAGAGTCGTTGCCAGTACCGCCATCTAGCGTGTCCTTGCCGTCGCCGCCATACATTAAGTCGTTGCCGCCTTCGCCATACATTAAGTCGTTACCAGGTTCTGGGGCAACGCTGTTGCCAAGGGTGTCGTTACCTGCACCGCCATACAGTGTGTCGTTGTCATAGGAGCCATCTAGCCAATCGTCACCATCCTCTCCATAGAGCAAATCGTTACCCTTCCAAGCCACTAACACATCATTATTCTCGCCGCCATACAGGGTGTCATTACCCTCCCAACCATCCAGGTAGTCGTTGCCAAAACCGCCATACATGGCGTCGTTACCTGTACCGCCATACAGAGCGTCATCCTCACTGCCGCCAGACAAGGTGTCATTTCCTTGACCACCATCAAGGGTGTCTTTGCCGATCACACCACTGAGGAAGTCATTACCATTCCCTCCATAGATGGTGTTATTGCCGTTATCGCCCTCTAAAGTGTCATTGAATTGAGAACCAATAAGGCCTTCAATACTAACTAGAGTGTCATTCCCGGCACCACCACTGGCAGCACCACCATTCTTGCTGGGGTCAAACAGATCGACTGACACTCCTCCAGTAGCACTCGAATAATCAGCGAAATCGAAACCTTCTCCACCATCAAGAGTGTCATTATCCGCCCCACCATCAAGGGTGTCATTTCCTCCATCACCGTAAAGCTTGTCAAAACCTTTACCGCCGTACAATTTGTCGTTACCTGGCACACCAGGAGGATTCGTGTTGGGATTGTACTGTATCTGATTCGATAGCGGTACTCTGTCACCATAGAGTTCGTCGTTGGTAGATAAGACTGTCCCGTTCTTAGTAGTTCTACTATCTAGTACGTCGTTACCGCCTAAGCCCCATAGCTGGTGTGTAGAGATCCCACCACCTGTCGCATACACAGTTTCGCTGTTAGCAGTACCTAATGCTCCATGTGCCATATCAGTTTTTCTCCATGAACTTCATTGCTTTCAATTTTTCTTGAATTGGTTCTCACAGCAATATCAGATAAGTTTTAGATTCTAGAGAATACAATCAAGTTGATTTTTGAACTAAAGGTTAAGCTTTTTTGCCTTCCCTCTGTCTATTACTCAGGATAAAAAGTCAGTGTTTTATGCCAAATTTTAAAAATTAATTTGTGTAACAAAATGCATAAAATTCGGGTTGTTTAGGCTGACCCCAAATACCCCATGCCGTAAATATCACTATAAATTTTTCTTAAAATTTGTATAAAAACTGGGTTGTTTACTGAAAAGTAAATATCTGTTAAATTTTAAAGTTTTGATGTTGGTCGTAGTCCCATGAAAGAAGGCTTTCAACCTAAACCAAAAGCTATTGTTTTCCGAAATCAGCAGGCATGGGATAAATTTTGGGCAAGCAGTTCTTTCCTAGATATAAACTTGCATCTCAAGCACATGAATTAATTTATAGGGTACTCATCCCAGGCTAACGCCTGACTGCGCTATCATCCCTCATCCCTCATCCTTCATCCTTCCTATGAGCAACTCGGTAAGGAACAGTAGATTACTTGCATAAGTGGCACAAGCAGGGGTGATAAATATAACAGAGGCTAAGCAAGAATAGACTTCTATACGAGTGATGAAGTTATGCCATCTCAACCCGATCGCTTTTTCACATTTGAAATCACAGTTAAAGCGTCGCAGCCGCAATTGCTGGAAGGACTGGATGTCTGGTTGCGCTTGGGTTTGCTTAGTGATGTTCAGGTGAAGCGGATAAGTCAAACGCATTTAACCTGTCTCCTGCCACAGCCAGAAGTTACCGCAACTGTGCAAAAGCCTAAAGTCTCGGCAGCACTGACTTCATCCACTGATTGGGAAGTTGAGACGCCTCTTGTAGAAACGCCAAAGCCGTCACCTCTATCTCAAATGTGGTACTCCCTAAGAGATGAACTGAGTGTGCGCTGGCTACTGTTTTTGGGTGTCTTCCTGGTAGTGGTGTCTTCTGGAGTTCTTGCCGCTACGCAATGGGAGAAGTTTCCGGCTGTCGGACAGTATGGAGTGTTGTGGGCGTACACCCTAATTTTCTGGGCAATCAGTTTTTGGGCAGGTAAGCAAAGAAATTTACAATTAACCGCCCAGACGTTGCGATTGGTTACACTTCTACTGGTGCCAGTGAACTTTTGGGCAATGGATAGCTTTGGTTTGTGGCATCATCCTTGGGAATGGATGGTAGTTGCGATCGCAGCTTTTACCCTCACTGCCAATACAGTCCTCCACCCAGAAATGAGGAATCACCCCTCAGGCATTACTTCTGACGCCTTACTGCTTTTATTACTAAGTTATCTGCACTGGGGCTGGCACTTATCTGGATTTGCTCTGGTGGCTGTTTATATAGGAATGGTGGGAACCGCGCTTCTCCTCCCCAAACGCTATGCACTCCCTCAAGCAGCGAATGCCTCAACAACTACAACCCAGACAACCGATGCATCGTTAACTACATCTGGGCGAGACATCCCGTCAGATACTCGTACTGGTAGTTCTATTGTTATTTATGCCTTAACAGTACTTCTGGGGCGGGCAATTTTTGGGGTTCATCTGCCGATCGCACAATTAGGATTAGCCATCGGTATCTGTGGTTGGCTATTTGCGCGGTTGGGTGAGCCTCCTGAAACCCTACCAGAGTCAACCACCTCCTTCAAGTCCCGAATTTGGGAAGCCCTTGGGGGTAGTTTATTACTAATTGGCTGGTTGGTTTCGGTAGGAGAGCAATTTCCTTGGCAAGCAACGGTTGTCAGTGGACTTGGGCTATGGTTTTTCGCGAAGCGCTTGCAGCGGCATAGTCAGCGTTTTGATTTATTGGCTATTTTTGCGATTGGCTTACAGGCACATTGGTTAATTTGGCGATTAATCCCGACGGGATGGCAGCAAAGTGCAGTTACTTTTTTGACTTACCTAACGAATTCTGAAAAAGTCCCTGCTATGTTGCTGAGTTTGGCGCTTTTTCCCTATGTCATTGGGATGGTGGGGTTGACAGATTGGCTGTATCGTGAATCGAAGCCTAAGTTAGCTCGTTTTGGGGAACAGTTGACGTTTGGCTTAGGGTTAGTGCTGACTTTTATCGGTCTGTACAATCCTATAGTGCGATCGCTTAATCTGCTACTATCAACCCTCACTCTGTCATTTGTCACCGTCCGTAGAACTCCCACTCGCATAGGTTTAATCTACTGGACTCATGTAACAGGATTACTCACCCTAGCCTCAACCATTAATTGGCTATTCCCCAACTTAAGCCAACCTATCTGGGCAAGCATCTTACTCGTTGGCATGACAGCCGAATGGGCATATAACGTTTTTCCCGACTCCCGACTCCCGACTCCCGACTCCCCAATTTGGCAACGCAGTGCATGGCATCTCGGTTTTATGCTATCTGGATTGAGTTATGCGTTGTTGTGGAATGATACTTATCCCTCTGGATTCCTTGGCACCTCAGTTAATCAACAATCGGTACTTTTATGGCTACTAACGCCCCTAACTCTCACTTGGGTTGCCAGTCGTAATAGTCAACCGCAACGTCAACAGGCAGCTACTTTTAGTATTGCCGCCTTGGGTATGGCGCAACTCCTGACGCTGGCGTTACCAGGAACTCGATTAGTGAGTCTGGGGATTGCTACTGGATTAATGTGGGTTAATACTCGCTATTTACAACAATTAGCGGCAGCGGCTATTACTGTTGGATTTGGTTTGGTGTGGGTGGGGATGCTGCTATGGGAAGGTGTCCCAGGATTGCCGCGACTATTAGAGGCGGATTGGTTTTTGGTAGGTGCGATCGCAATTCTAGTTTTGTGGCTCTTACGCAGCTTACTACTGTCTCGTAATGGTACACTAGCTGCCCTATATGCAAAAGCATCTGATAGATGGGCAGTTGCTTTATGCAGCTTTGAGTTACTGATGCTGACGCTGCATTCTGTTATTGTGTACGCGCAATCTTACACAACTCTCCTCGATCAAGTTCCTAGTTGGAAGTATCTCATCGCGTCTTGCCTCATCGTTGGTGCTACTGTGTATCGTCAGTGGCAACAGCCGACCAACTTGGGGATTTACGGTATCAGCTGGGCGGTTGAACTCAGTATCGCTGAGGCGGTGAGGCTGGCTGGTGGCTCGACTTTAGAACTAGCAGTTGCCAATATTATCTTGGGACTGGTGACACTTATCGCTAGCGATTGGTGGTTGTCAAAGCGGCGTCGTGCTATTTCTTTGAGCAGTGTTGAGATATTGCCTTTGCTGTATGCCCTGCTAGGTTTTGGATTGCGCTTCGGTTACTTTACCAGTTGGACAGGGCTACTAACTCTTGGTGCTGCTTTAACGGGAATTGATGTTGGGCGTCGTCGGATGGAGTGGAAACCACTGACGTATCTCTCCCTAGCTGGTATCTCGTTTGCCTGGTATGAACTGGTGATTTACCAGATGTTACAGGCGTCGGGCGGAAGTGTAGCAGATGCTTTTACCATTCTGGCAGGTGTGGCGGTTGCGATCGCGTTTCTTTACCGTCTATTAGCCTGGTTCTGGCAATTACGTTCTAGTGAGGCGTTTCTAAGTCTGAGTGTAGCAGAACTCAAAGTAACAGCTCATATTCACTGGGCTATTGGTAGTTTTCTGATGATGCTAGCAGGTGCAATTGCTGTAGAAACTGAACCGCGTTTCACAGGAGTTGGAATTGCCCTATGTCTGCTTCTTGCCGCTTATGCCTTGGCACAAGGACGCCAAAATTCTAGCCTCAAAGCCGCTTATATATGGGTGTATATCGGCTTGATTGAAGTAGCGGCGACGGGTGTCTACGCGAGGCTAACGTTGACTTTTCTAAGTGCGTTGGATGCCTGGAGAGCATTAATTTCCTGTGGTGTAGCCTACTGCATATACGAGTTACCGTGGAATCGCTGGGGGTGGCCTAATCCTCCCTGGAAACGTTCAGCTATTGTGCTGCCAGTGTTTACAGTCTTGGCAACATCAGCCGTTATTTCTGATGCTAGTTTGCTGTTAGTAGCTGGGTTCTACGCATGGATTGCTAAACGCGGCTCGAATCTACGATTAACTTATATTAGTGTGGCGTTGATTGATTGGGCGATCGCACGTTGGTTTGAGCGTCTACATTTAACCGATCTATTGTGGTACGCAACACTCTATGGATTATCACTTCTCTATGTCGCTCAATTCGATCCAGATTTAAAGCAACCTAAGCACAGACAGATTCGTCACTACATCCGGATACTGGGCAGTGGGGGTATTTGCCTGGTAGCTCTAATTTTTCATCAAGACACTGGAGTACTTCCTGGAATTATTAGCACCATCACAATTTTTGCTGGCTTAATCTTGAGAGTACGAGCTTTTCTTTTTGTTGGTACTGCCACTTTTTTACTAACGGCATTTTATCAATTGGTAGTGCTTATTTCCCGTTATTCGTTCGTCAAGTGGGTAGTTGGTCTAATAGTTGGCATCTTTTTCATTGGGATGGCGGCTAACTTTGAAACCCGCCGCGAACAAATTACTTCTGTGTTGCGTAACAGCCGTCATGAGTTAGAGATTTGGGAATAAAACAGCCAGTACAGCATTTGCACTCGCTCCCTACTCCCTACTCCCTACTCCCTACTCCCTAC
>DALYIW010000085.1:21045-23880 GCA_031970155.1 Coleofasciculaceae cyanobacterium CTOTU46601
GGTTTCACGTTAAGTTGACACTCGCTCCCTACTTCCTACTCCCTACTCCCTACTCCCTATCTTTGTTTGAGCATATATTCAACTTGTACCCAATCAAATTCCTTCTGAGTGAGCAATACTGAATTGATAGCAACAAATCCCTCTTCGACTTGAGGAGGGTTATCTTTTAGTGATTGAAAATACTCGTCAATTACTGCGTCCGGCACCTGACGGAGGCGCTGTTTATTCCAAGCTTTGCATAGTTCTAGTGGGGTTTGCACGTGCCACGCCATCCACTGCACATTGTCAGAAGCTACTTGAGACAGCAACGATTTGCGCCACTCTTGCTTAGCATTGGTAGCGTCATAAATAACGGGTTGCCCTGCTTTGAAGGACTCTCGCATCTGGGACAGTACATTTTCTTCTATCAATGACCAGTCTCCTTGGATACTTTCATCACCAAAGATTAAGGCTCGAATCGCGTCTGTAGAGATAATTTTTGCAGTGGGTTGTAGTTTAATTAATTGGTTGGCCAAGGTGGACTTGCCACAACCGGGTGGACCAATCAGAAAGTGACTAATGAGCAATGACTTTTGACTAATAACTAAAAGATTGGAAACTGTGTACAGGTAGCTCTTCTATAGTAGTTCTCAGTTGGAGGGTCATGCTTGAGGGGAAAAGCGATCGCCTCACGGATAACCTCTTTTCCTACGCCCTCACTGACTACCTATTTAAACTCCATCTCCTAGATCGTCTAGGTCATCTACAGTTAATGGTACTTGAGCGCTATGGCGGACGTACAACACATAAACTGTAGTATCTCGAATAGTAAACAACACTCGATATATGTTTTTAGCTTTCCCGTAAAGTAACTGCCGAACTTCTTCAGGAAAAATTTTGTGTTCAACTGCCAAGGCACAGCGCTGGGGCTTCTCTTGGAGCGTTGCAATCGCGTTCATCAGCCCTCGAAACCAGCGATCAGCAAATTGAGGATTACGCTCTCGATACCATTGGTAGGCTTGCTCGATCTCAGAAGAAGCAATCGGAGTAATCTCAACCTGAAATGTCATATTTTTGCTGCATTTCTTGGATGAAATCTCCGATAGGGCGAGTTTGACCGCGTTCTAGTTCTTCAAAACCTTGCTGAATGCCTGCAATTGTTTCCAACTGTTCAATCAGTTGGCGCATTTTAGTCGGGTCAATTTTGCCAGCATCAAGAAAGGTGATGAGAACTTGGGTGCGATCGCCCTTTGGGCGGTGAAGAAGCCAATCGCTCACATCCTGCGGCACCTCGGTAAGTTCAATTTGTCCGTTCTGATAAATGCCTTCGACAGTTTTTAGCATAGGTAGCAATAGGGTTGATAGTTCTCTCAATTCTACTGATTCTCGCCTGTGCTATCTGTTGCAATTGCCCCATCGATAACTTTTTTTCCGGCGCGATCGCCGACAGCCTCTACGAACCCCAACACGAAAGGGAGGAATAACCTGTGCACAGATGGATTGTCTTTAAAACTGCATCAGCTTCATCTCAAGACTGGAAGGATCGGAAGTTGCAGCGTGTTAGACACTTAACAATGAAGAGATAGCGATCGCTTTTTGGTCGTGCCAACAGGATCTGAAAATTAGTTTTGCAAGGCTCTGTTGCTGAAATAGCTCTGTCCAGTAGCAGTTTTCCTAGAGTGGTATCTTTCTCAGTTAATGATACTTATAATCATCATTAGCCTCAACTTTCATCGGTAAGGTACAGGAATGAAGAAATTACACGCGACCCAGCTTGAACTGTTTAGCTCTAGCGTGGATAAAAGTGAAGCAACTTTACCAGCTCACGAGAAGGTTTATGCGGCCGCGTTCCGCAAACTTTACTACCATCTATACTCTAACAGCCGAGCCAGTCGAGCAGAGCGTATCATCTCTGACTTGTCTAATTTACTACTATGCAAAATTGCTGGAGACCGCCATGGGGAAGGTGCTGGTCTTGAGCAGTTTCTAGATAGCAAGGGGACAGCAAACGAACTGCTTCTCCCAATTTTGCTCAAGGCTTTTCCGCATTTGGTTGGCGAGGATGAAAAGTTCTCGCTAGAGGATGAGGTTCTGCGTTATGGACTACAAGAATTAGCTCCTTTGTCCTTCCAATCTGCTCCAGCACACATACTAGGGGAAGCCTTTCAAGCACTTATCGGGCCGAATTTGCGTGGAGACAAAGGGCAGTTCTTTACTCCTAAAAGTTTGGTCAAAGCCATTGTCGCTGTTTTAAATCCTCCTCTGTGTGCAAAAGTAGTTGATCCGGCATGTGGTACAGCTGGGTTCTTAGTCGAAACTCATGCATTTCAACTGAAAGATAGACAACTGTCTAGTAGCAGTAAGGTAGGCAAGCTGGTTGGTATGGACAAAGATCGCGATTTATGCCGCCTCTCTGAAGCGATTTTAGCAGTAGTTGCTCCTGACCGCGCTAGCGTCTTAAACATCAACTCACTCAATCTAGCAACCCTTGCCAAACTCCCAGAAGAAGTTTCACCTTTAAATGCTGACTTTATCCTTACTAATCCACCTTTTGGAACTAAAATCAAGATTACTGATAAGTCGATTTTGCGCCAGTATTCATTGGGACACAAGTGGAGCCTATCTGAAAAAGCTTGGCGGCAGGAATCAGGTGTGAGGGATGCACAAGACCCACAGATTCTTTTCTTAGAGCTGTGTATCCGGTTGCTAAAGCCAGATGGACAAATGGCAATTATTTTACCAGAAGGTGTATTTGGAAATTACAGTTTGGGATATGTTTGGGATTTTGTCCGGTCGCAAGGGACAATCACGGCTCTGATAGATTGTCCGAGAACTACGTTCCAACCCAGCACAGAC
>DALYIW010000085.1:23890-27404 GCA_031970155.1 Coleofasciculaceae cyanobacterium CTOTU46601
TCCTATTTTTTCGGAAGGCTGAGGGCGACTCCATGTCGTTTCACTTATCAACAAAGATTTGGACAGCTGTTGCCCTTAATTGCGGACACGATCGCCGTGGTAGGAGCGTTAAAAATACAGGAGAACCCTATCCAGATGATTTTCAAGATATTGGTGTATGTTTTGCTAACCGACAGTCAAACTCACGTTTTTGGCAGTTAGCTGAATTAACTGACCCCTACTATCTTGTTCCAAGGTATTACGATCTTACTCCCCTTCAAGAACTAACTCAGGAAGCGAGCAGACTTAATTCTCAACTCATCTCACTAGGAGAGATGAGCAAGGGCGGCTACCTACGAATTCGCAAAGGTCACGAAGTTGGTGCGGAAGCTTACGGCACGGGAGATATCCCCTTTGTTCGCACTTCTGATCTTGCTAATTACGAGGTTTCCATTGACCCAACCCGCTCAGTGAGTGAAGAAATTTATCTACAGTATGTAGACCAACAACAACTTTCACCTAATGATATTCTTATGGTAAGTGATGGGCGCTATCGGATTGGTCGTACAGCAATTCTGCATACTCACAACTATCGCTGTGTAGTTCAAAGTCATATCAGAATTATCTCCGTGGCACCACATTCTCCGATTAGTGCCATCGAACTACTGTATCTCCTTAATCTGCCGATGGTTCAGCATCAAATCCGCAATATGGTGTTCATCCAATCCACGCTGGGAGTGTTAGGGAAGCGGCTATACGAAATTTGCATTCCTTTGCCGAACAAGACACCGGAATGGGAAAGGATAATCAGGGAATTCCAGCTGCTTATCGAAGAAAGAGCTTCGCTTCTTAATAGACTTCGTGATTTTGAACATCTGGGTTACGAGCTATAGGGTTACTCTCAGCTCGCTCAAGTATTTCTCTAATCCAACTATAGAACTCTTGTAATGTCCTTTGTCCTTGGGCAATATTGCACTCACGATGCACAAAACCTACATTATGAGCTTTGTGGGAACGGGGATTCATGTGTCCTGTTTCAATCTCAGCTCTGCCTCTCCTTGCCTCTGCAAACAAGTTAAATGACAGAGATTTACGACAAACAATACAAGTCGTACTCCCTGGAATCATAGGTTCAAAGTGCGCCACTAAATAAGCTGAGGTTTCTGCTAAAGGCTGAGGCGCATCTAACATTTGATAAGCTAGCCAAGTTAGCTTTTTAGCAACTTCAATACAATCCACATAGGAAGCAGCTTTCTCTCGCAATTTCGCGATGACTTGTGGCTTTAACTGGCTCATGTTTATACCGAAGTCGAGCAACTCATCATCAGACAACAACATCACCCAACGCAAGATTCTATTAAGTCCAGCATCTTGGCTTTTCCAAGATGCTCCAGTAGTCATTGTGGCGTCGCGTTCGATCTTTTTTGCGACTGAAGGATGTGAAACTTTGAATTCCCGCAAAAAAGGAAACTCGTCACAAGAACCATTATGCCTCTTCTCGCATTGGCAAAGGCGCGACTGAATTTGAGCATACTTCGAGCGGCTAGCGATTGGTTTGAGACAGAGTTCAAGCACTACTACTTCTTAGGCAAATTGGTTATTGTTAAACTGTCAAAGTCTCGAAGTAATTCAATAGGCAACACATCAAGTGCCTTAGCAATGTAGAGAATATTCATGAGCGCGATGTTGCGTTCCCCACGCTCTATCCCACCGATATAAGTTCGATGAAGATTGCACAGATCAGCTAGAGATTCCTGAGATAAACCTTTCTGTATGCGTAATGTTCTAACGGTATTGCCGAAAATTTCCAACGGAGTAGCCATCTTGCTGTTACTGACTAACTTTGAATCTTATAAGTAGCCACTCTATAAGGCGACAGACTATAAGTATCTATTTTCCGTCACCACTCTCAAAACGGCTATTTAATTAAATCTACAAAACTGGTAAGTTATCCAGAATAAAATTCGCTTGCCACGTCCCAACTCAGAAGATGTCTTATGTTCCCGAAAATGCACTGATTTTTCAAAGCGATCGCACTATCCTCCCCGAAGTCCACTTCCCCGAAACCGAAACAGTACGAGAAGCGATCGCCCCTTACTGTGTCAGGACTTACGCAGAACCTCTACATGTAGAGTGGGCAGCGCCTACGCTACTACTAAACGTCTTATCCCCTACTCAACACAGACACAATATACTGATTGAGACTCACATTTTCCCTATCAGCCTTCTCAGCTAAACGACGATGCAAAGATTTAGGCATCCGCAGGAGCAACTTACCACTGTAGGTATTATCCGTACTGGGTAAAGGAATATCATCTCCAGCTTCATAAGCTGTCTCAATCCACAACTGACGCGCCTCATTTATATTTGTGATCGCTTCATCCAACGTTTCACCTTGAGTCAGACATCCAGGCAAATCTTTAATCTGAGCCACATATCCCCCCTCTGGATTGGGGTAAAGAGTTACTGGATACTGAAGATTCAAATAATATTCCAGTGTCTGGTTCAATGTCTTCATTTCTCTATTCTTCCATGCAACCAGATTGACTAGAGCGATCGCAAAACTCAGCGCTAACTGTTCAAAAACGCATCCGGATCGATGCCTGATTCCCGAAGTCGCTCCAGCAAAGACTCTAACCTAGCTTCTGCTTGTTCAGCTCGCTGTCGTTCCTGTTCCGCTTGCTGTATAGCTTGTGCTTTTTCTACTCGTTCTTGTTCCGCTTCAGTAGGAATCCAGTTGCCTTGAGCATCATACCAACGCAACCACAAACGCTCGATTCCTTGATACTCTCCTTGCCACAAACCCAAACCCAAATCTAACTCAGGAATCCACACTCGCGACTGTTGTAACTCTAGTTCTTGGTAATACCCTCCCTCTAATTTAAAAGCTCGTAACTGATTGGTATAACGACTAAAAACTACATAGTAAGGAATGCGTAAAATCTGCTCGTAAACTTCCCATTTTCGGGACGGTTTATCCTCAGTCTGAGATTGAATCGCTTGTCCATTGCCTGCGAGTTCCTCTGACTCAGATGGCAGTTTTTCCCGATCATTTTCCCCTAAATCTTCTTTCTCCGTGCCCGGAGAGAGCAGTTCCACAACTACAAAAGGATTCACGCCCTCCTGCCAAACCACGTAACTCAGGCGCATATCGACATCATCATAAAGTCGGGGTACGCCTACAACACCAAACCAATCCGGGCGCTTGTACCATTGAGCATGGCGCACGTCGTAGTACAGGTTCATGTCGCTGGCACTGAAGACTCTGGAAGCTTGATAGTGCGGCGGGCAAAACGTGAGGCTTAATAATTGTGGTTGCAAGTCATGGAATTCATCGGGCAAACCAGGTTCCTCTGGGTCTTCACTCTTGAGATCATACATGGAGGGCAGCGTTTCTCTGGGCGATCGCGGCGGGTCAGTTTGAGGAACGGGGTATTGAAAAGGAAACATAGAATCTAGAGAAATGATTGGCTCTATGTTAACAACCTAAATTTAATTTGTTGTTTGTTGTTTGTTGTTTGTTGTTTGTTGATTG
>DALYIW010000086.1:0-27344 GCA_031970155.1 Coleofasciculaceae cyanobacterium CTOTU46601
GACTCCCGACTCCCGACTCCCGACTCCCGACTCCCTATTTTCAAGTTAAATCTTCCCGAGTAACCCCTTCTATTTCTAGAATCAAATCAGCTCCATAGGCTAAAGATGGTGTTTGGAATCCAGGACGAATTTGTCCGGCTAGTACCTTTTTTGCGATCGCCAAAGCCGTCATCATAGTCAAGGTATAACCTTCAGGACATTGCAGTCGAGAGACAAGGCGTTTACCGGAGTCGTCTTCCACCTCTCCCCATAGCATTGTCTTTACCTGTTGGCGTTCAGCATCAGTCGGTCCTGGAGGTTGAGATTGTATTAAATACTTCTGGAAGTCCTGCACTACAGGCAAGCCCAAAAACCAACCGAAATAGCGGCTTGCCAGCATGACTTGACGCAGGTATTCGGGAATCGCGGCATAGACTTCGATGTCGGGAATGCCAGTACTGTAGAAAGCCGTAGACACATCTCCCCAGGGAATTGTCGTAGCTGGAACTGAACCTCGTCCGAAGTCAATCATCCGAGTCTTCCAGGCGGTAGGAACCGGAGTCAGAACTCCACCCTGGCGAACCAATCCGCCACTAGACTGGTTTTCTACTAGGGTAGTTGCCGTTCCCCGTGACAAGCGAGCTTCGAGGAAATCAATCCCTAGCGCTAGCCGTTTAGCTGAGGGTAATCGTGCTTTCAGATGGGCGGCTAAACAGTCGGAAGGTACTACATCAAAGCCCACACCAGGTAACAGCATAACTCCTGCGGCTTTGGCGATCGCATCTTGAGTAGCGATCGCTTCAAATACTGGCGCTTCACCCGTAATATCCAGATAGTGCGTCTTTGTCCGCAGACAGCCCTCAACCATCCGCTTAGAGGTATGAGAAAATGGCCCTGCACAGTGCAGTACAACTGACACATCTGCTAAAGCCGCATCCACAGCGTTAGAATCTTCCAAGCTGAAAGCACGGTGTTCTAATCCCAGTTCAGCTGCTTTTTGACTAAGTTTGTTGGAATTGCGTCCAGCAAGAATTGGATTTAATCCCTGCTGCACTGCCAATCGAGAAATTAGGCTACCCGTATAGCCGTTGGCACCGTATAACAAAAAATTTGATGACATTTGCACCCCTGTTTTTCCCAATCTTGAAGTAGTGTTAGTGCGATCGCAACTCTTAGCTAAAATCAAACCACGAGCGCTGCGATCGCAAACCATCAAAACCTGAGGCAAAAACCATGAAAACTTTTTTCTCAGTTCTCACCGTTATAACGGGGACAGCTTTAACCCTCGCACTTACAGGAATAACTCCTGCTCAAGCTATTACATTTAACTTTGACTGGAATGGGACTCAGGGGTATTCAGCGACAGGTTCATTTAGTTATGACGAGAACACAGCCCCAGCAATTTTCTCAGAAAGTGGACTAGGACAGACTCAGGTTTTACAATCCCTCAATATCTCGTTCTTCGACCCCTTTAATAACTTCATCGCCGCTTATAATAACGTTGTCAATGGCATCTCAACCGCTAACTATTTTCAATTTAACTTCAATACAAATACCCAAGAAATCTTTGGAACGATAGATTTTGGAGGCGAAGTAGCAGGCGATACTTATTTAAAAGGAACAATTAATACCAACCTATCACTTTATCAGGTTCCTCAATCAGGTTCTGATGTAAGCGTAGATAGTAGTGCAGGAACTCTTACTGCCCAAGCCGTACCTGAACCTACTGCTACCTTGGGTCTTTTGTTATTTGGTATGGCAGGAATCACTTCTCAAATCAAGCGGCAATCCAAGCATTAAATTATCCATGTGTTGTTGGTTGTTGGTTGTTGGTTGTTTGTATTTTTTAGCTGACATCTTGCATTAGTCTCAATCAGCATTGTTTATGTAGGGTGGGTAGTGTCTCGAATATCCCAGAGAAGCTAATAATAGCGTTGGTTAATACTGCCCACCTTACAGTTAATGACGATGGTGCAACACCTAGGTTTTAATAAATAACCAACAACCAACAACCAACAACCAACAACCAACAACCAACAACCCATTACCCATTCCCGACTACCTCAATTTTCCAACGATTGAGCTTCCCAACATCCTTACCTACTAAATCTGCAACCTGAAGCTGCCAAGTGCCGCCTGCATTGCTACCCCGCAACCGCTTATCCGTCGGCAAATCCTGAAGATGCCAAGTTTGCACTAATTTCTTGGCACCGCCTCCTGTTCGATCCTGGAGGGATATAGGCGTACCTCCCGGAAGCGTCAGAGCAACCCGCAAATCTCCAATCCAGGGATGGGTAATATCAACTGAAATAGCTAAATCCTGAATAATCAGTCCCTCTGGTAGGATAAGGGTTCGCACAATGCCATTGGGGTCATTGTCGGGGATTTCCACGGCTTGAGCGTCCTCTACTACAACAGGTTCAGGAGTCATGTCAAGCCTCAGTGCCCAGCTTTGCAGGATACCAACATGCTGTTGTGCTACATCTTGAACCTGAAGAGTCCAGTTACCACTGATACTGCTGTTTCTCAACGAGGCGAGTGCAGGAATCGCCTGGATATCGTAGGTTTGTTCAATTTTGTCCTGGTTTGCGCCGATGCGATCGCACAAAACCACACTTGTACCGTTAGGAGCAATCAACTCCACCCGTAAGTCACCAATCCAACTATGGGTGATATTCACGTTAACGAAGATATCTCGCAAGCGGCCTTGGTCAGGTACATTGATCACATCCTGAATCCCCGTAAGGTCATTGTCAGGAATATCTCGTTGCGGATTCGACTTATAAATCAGTTTTGGCGTCGGTTCTTGCCGCATCCGCTGTGCTTCGACAACAGCACCAACCGCGTCTACCCTTCCATGACCAAACCAAGGACTCCAAGTGCCTTCAGGGTAACCTTTATCAGTGAAGTCTCCCTGCCCAAAGGGTTCAATGGGCGAAACATCCCAAGTAGGGTTAGGGTCGTAGGTTGCTGCCGGGGTTCGGGGGTAACCTTCCAAATTTAAATCCTTAGAAGCCGTCCGCTTCAGGATAGAGATTACCTCTACTGCCGTTAAATCTGGGTTAGCCGAGAGGGTAAGGGCAGCAATACCAGCTACCAATGGCGTGGCACTCGATGTGCCCCCGAAACTAGCAGTAGTCAGGTCACTAGAGCCAGTTGTGGTGGTAATGCCAAGACCTCGAACCGTAAGACGACGATACTCATGACGATTGTTAGAAGGGGCCGAGAGGCTAATCCCAGTCCCATAGTTAGAGTAGTGGCTGCGCTGCGCTGTGCTAGAAAGAGCTGCGATATGCATCACTCCTGGAATTCCCACCAAATTGTTCTGGAAGTTTCGGCTAGTCTCGACGCCATACCAGACAGGCGAACCGTCCGGCTTAACATCCCAGCCGCCAGTGTAAGGAACATCGATAGATGCCGGATGCTGGATGGGGCATTTGTCGTTACCAGCTGCCCAGAGAAAGACAATACCGCAGCGTCGAGGGCCGCCATTTTCAGACAACTCAGTGATTCTTCTTGTTACTAAAGTTGGCCACAAGGTCATGGGAACGATGCCCCACGAGTTAGATAGGATATCTACCTTATCGTCTATGTAGTTCAAAGCGGTGAGCAACTTGGAGTCACTGATCAACAGTGATGAACCTTTAGACTCCCACTTGATTGGAAGGAGTCGGCATCCAGAGGCTGCACCGACAGTCAGCACTGCATCGACCTCTGCCGCGATTACTCCCGCGCAGGCGGTGCCGTGGTTAGAGCCAGACTGGTACATTTTGGTGGAATTGGCGTCAATGTCGATATTTGTGATCAGGCGATCGCCAACAAAATACGCCCAACCCGCAAATTTTCCAGGAGAATCAAAATCGGGGTGGTCTAACTTACAACCATCATCTGTGACGCCCACAACGATGTCAGAGCTACCGAAATTTCCCAGCAACTGCCAAGCCTCCTCACATCTCGATGAGGCTCTAGGGTCAAAATCAGCATTTTCTAGCCGGGTGTGCAAGTGCCACTGTTGTTTATAAGAAGGGTCGGTAGGCAGCGGCAAGTTGTAGGGTTTGGCAAGATAGTTGAGGTCATGTTCTGCACTCTCGACTAAAGGCTCTTCTTCCGTCAGTTTCACGACAAGTTTTACTGGATTCATCCCAGTATGGTCAGTCACCTGGAAGAGATAATCGCGATTAGAGTAAGCCTGCTTTTGTACAAGTCCATAGCGCCCTGCGAATGCACTTATTTGCTCAAGTGTCAAGGGGTCACGGAAGGTGACAAAAATCCGGTCAGTGATTAGGAAATCTTCTCCTGTTTCAGCAACCTGGTAAGCATGATGAGTGGGGGCGATGTGTCGTGCTGCGCTCATCAGGCGCTCTAAGTCTACCGTTCGTGTTGTTACTCGCGATGAGGCTGAGGATACCTGCTGTGCGTCAGTGATGCCGATTGCTTTGAGTTGATCGGGAAGCGATCGCACAATAAACTGATCCGGACGCTTCACAAGATCGATCTTCTCACCCGCACGATAGGAGTAGTCTTCTTGGGAACTGCTCATCAGTTTTGCTCCTAAATCTAAGGATTAGCCCAGTACTTTTTCTACACCATTGAGATGGAATTCAAGATTAGCCTATAAATTCGCTACCCTTTGTTGTAAGTAGCTAAAGCACTAAGTTAAGGTTAGGCTGCAAGAAATAATTAAGCTGACGGGTTTGTGCTAGATGGCAAATGGGGAACATCTCGCTTTGCTCAGGCAAGGGGTAGATGCTTGGAATGAATGGAGAGCAAACAACCCACAAATAAGACCCAATCTCAGCTTTGCAACCGGCGATAGGATAACCATCCGGGAGGCAAAACTTAGTGGTGTAGACCTCAGCAGGACAAACCTCAGCAGGGTAGACCTGAGTAAGGCTGATCTAATTGGGGCAAAGCTTAGTGATGCAAATCTCAGCGAGGCATACCTCAGTGAGGTAGACCTAATTGGTGCTAACCTAATTGGTGCCGATCTCAGGGGGGCTGACCTGATTAGTGCCAATCTAATTGGTGCCAACCTCAGCCAGGTGTACCTGAGTGGGGCTGATCTAAGCAAAGCCAACCTGAGTGGGGCTGATCTAATTGGAGCTAAATTAATTGGAGCCAAACTTAGTGGAGCCAACTTGAGTGGGGCAAACTTTAGTGGGGCTAATCTTAGTGGAGCTTACCTTAGGGGAGCTAACCTTAGGGGAGCTAACCTCAGGGGAGCTAACCTCAGCTTAGCCAACCTCAGTTTGGCTAACCTGCGAAGAGCCAAAGCGCAGGATGCCAATTTCCACAAAGCCGTATTAACTGGAGTCTGTTTGGAAGACTGGCATATCAACAGTGCTACAAATCTTAATGAAGTAATTTGTGACTATGTGTATCTACAAGGCGATCGCCAAGAACGCTCTCCTAATCAGGGAAATTTTGAGCCAGGAGAATTCAGCAAGTTATTTCAAATGCCTTTAGAAACCGTTGAACTAGTTTTCCGCAACGGTATTGATTGGCAGGCTTTCTTCACTTCATTTCAAAAGCTACAAGTTGAAGGAGGTGGTTCCGAGTTATCCATTCAATCCTTTGAAAATAAGAAAAATGGTACTATCATTATTCGGATAAATATCCCTCCTGATGTCAATAAAGTCGTAGTTGAGAATTATTTAAAGCGAGAGTATCAATATGAACTTAAAGCTATAGATAAGGAATACCGCTATCAACTACAAGTCAGTTATGAGCAAATAGCAACTTATCGTCAGCAAAGTGCCAACCTAACAGAGATTGTTAAGCTGATGGCTTGCAAGACGATCAATGTTGAAGCAAGAACTTTACAGGAAACTAAATCTGTCTCAGCAACAGCTAAAGGTAACCAAGATGGGGGTCAAGTTGATGGTCTTGTTAATCCATCTCAGGGAAAGAAGCCCCAGAAAGTTATCCATCAACACTCTACCAGTGAGACAAATCAAAGCCTTACAGAAGCAGCAACAAAGATTCAAAAGTTACTACAACAACTAGAGCAAATCTATCCGATTAATACTCCGTTAGAAAAACAGATAGTAGTAATAGAGGTACTCAAGCGGATTGAGAATAATCCTACCCTAAAAACCTGGTTGGTAGGAGCCTTGAAAGGAGTCAGTACTGAATCCCTTAAAGAGTTAATTGACCATCCCTTAGTCAATGTATTGCTAGCTGCTCTAGAAGGTTATCAGGAAGTAGATTAGACTTTCTCTGAAGTAGGGAGTCGGGAGTCGGGAGTCGGGAGTCGGGAGTCGGGAAAAGATATTTTCATTCCTTGTCTCTATGAAGACGCAAAAAATTCTGAGGTATGGGGTAGGGGCTAAGGCAAAGCCTTAGCCCTACAATTAATTTACTCGACAAAGAATGAAAACTCCTAGAAAGTGCCAGGTCATAGAGAGTTGGTAGGACATCACATTAAGACGCTCAAAGAACCTTTTGTTCTTCATAAATCTCGTGTTCTCTGTTAATGAAGACATCAGACAATGCCTGATAAGCTTCTGTCCAAGCGACCATTACTTCTTCTGTAGCTGATTCCTTTAATACATCCTTCATTGCTTGCAATAAACTCTCTCCCACAATCGGATATTCTTCTGGTAAAACATGGGTTTGTACATGGCGATGACCAATTTTTTCAACCATTGACTTTAAAGTAGATAAGTTGTCAATTTGGCTGGCATAACTATAGACTGCTGTCGCCAATTTAGCCGGCTGGGAACCATCGGCTTGAGCGGAAAGATCAAACTTTGCTTTTACCTCTGGATGGTTTTGAAACATAATTTCATACATGCGAGTTGTAATTTGCTTACCGTACTGTTTTAAGAGGGGAGCTGTGGACTTGACTATCTCAATTGTTGTTTGGCTAACCATATTAGTAAATACTCCTTTTTTGGTGATGTTTTTGGTTTTTAACGGTTTATTTAGCCGCTTTGTTTTCTAAACATCAATATAGGAAGTACTTCTTATGACTTCTATGAGCTAGCTCATAGAGCAGGACTATGTACCTCAGGACTTATATGAGTCAAGACTTACGCAAATTTCTTTTTAAACCGCAATTTGTAGGGGTGAACGGCCGTTCACCCCTACTGTATGTGGCGTCCATGCGTAAGTCCTGTAAGTCTTGAAGAAAAAATGATTTTTGTGGGATGGGCATCTTGCCCGTCTTGTCGTTCACCCCTACTGTATGTGGTGTCTATGCGTAAGTCCTGTAAGTCCTGAAGAAAAAATGATTTTTGTGGGATGGGCATCTTGCCCGTCCTAGCGATTTTTGCAAGCGGTCTATTTAACCAATACTTAATAACAACTACCAGGGGTTGCCCACCAACGTAAAAGCACTCCAGTAATAAGGATGAGTGAAGTCTTGGTTTGCTCGTTGGGCTAGCTGTGACGATAAAGGGAAGCTGCCACCGCTTGTCACAAGGTTTCCCTCCTGCAAGCGTACCTCACCCTGGAGCATTGCTAATTGCGATCGCCTCAGTGCCTCGGCTTTAATCGGGGCTTGTTTCAATTGTTCGTAGAATTGGGTCATTAACGCCAATGTGCCCTCATCGCTGACATACCACAAGCTTCCTAGAGCAGACTTGACCCCAGCTTGCACCGCCAACCCAGTAAACCCCAATTCTGCCTGCTCATCACCTTGGGCGGTACGACAGGCACTCAATACTAATAACTCTACAGGCGGGTCATTTAACCCTAGCTGTGGCAGCTGATTCAGTCGCAACTTGCTGTCCCACAGCTGAATGTAAGAGTTACTAGGTTGACCGGGTTGAAATTCGGCATGAGTGGCTAGATGGATAATCCCATAAGGCTTTGACGAGCGAGCTTCTAAAAGATTTCCTAGAGTAAAGGCTTGGTCGAGGAAAGACGTACCAGACCACAACTGACCTGTGATGAAAGATAACTCCACAGGTACGGCTGGTAAAGGGTTTTGGTCAGTGAATTGTTCAGCACCCATGCCCAAAACCGAAGCGTTTCTCACATCCTGATAACGAGTATCAGTGAGGCTGAGGCTGGGCATTAAGCCGACACTGTAGTTTTCTACGATAAATTCCTGACCATCATGCAACGCAGCTAATGGTATGGAGCGTAAACCCTGATCTAGGATGAAAACCAAGTTGTCAATCTGTTGTGTTCGTAAATCTGCCTCAATGGGAGCGACTAGCCACTGATACATCTGTTGAGCTGAAGCCAAGTAGCCACGACTGCTGCGGACATTAGTAACGCGACTGCGGAATGTATTGGCCATCTGGAGAACTTGTGCCCTCGTTGTTCCTGCTACCCGCCGCTGTATGACTGCTCCTTTGGCAGTCACGACCAGCAGTTCTAGTTGGTCATTGGCTTGAGCTTGCTGATTTTGACCTAGACTTGACTCTTGAGTGCTGGTAAATCCTTGAGAATTGAACCGCCAAAGGGTTGATGATTGCTTCTGATTCTGCCGTACTGGAAGCTTAGGACTATCTGATGCCCCGGTTAAGGAAACTGTTGTTGGCACAAACTGGGCATAAATGAGAGCAGGCTTAATCCCAGTAGCTTTTTCAAGCTGACGCAGGCTGTCTTGGGACTCTTCCAGGGTTTTTGTACGAGTCTCGCTGAACCCTAAATATTGTCTATAGGTATCGGTGAATGAGTCTTCTACATTCGCTACCGGATTGAAAACTGGGGAGTTATTGATTGCTCTTAGGTTAGGGATACTTTGAGTGCTGCCAGTCTGAGAACAGTATGGAGGACATAGACCAGTGATAGGGACTGAGGTAATGATGCGAATGTTGCCCAGAGTATAGTTGTCCGGGAAGCTTTGCAAGGGGAGATTAAAGCTTCCACTAGAGATCGAGCCAGTTGTACCATTAATGCTGACATCGCCCACGGTAAAGGAAGTACGATTTAGTCCACCTCCGTGACGAATCGTAATTGAACCTCCACCCCCACCTCCGGCACTGGAGATACTGGATTGTTGATCTAATGTAGGTGGTATATCGTTGGGATTGATACTTCCAGGAGGTGATTGCTGTAAGACAGACGCTACAGAACCCGTAGCCCTGAAAAAACGGTCAGCGTTGATGTCAACCTTGCCTCCTGTACCTAATGCCAAGCTTTGAGAATTAATCAAGAAAGCTTCGATATCACCAGATTGACTGGCGAGGCTAATATCACCGCCATTTCCAAAGAAGGAAGCAGAAACTACGCCCCCAGTAGAGATAGTCCTCCTAGCATTTACAGTAATATTTCCTCCTCTTCCAGTTCCTCCAGAGGCAGAGAAGAGTGAGCCAGTAATGGTACGACCAAGCAAAGAAAGATTAGAAAGTTGTGGTAAGGGAGGGTCGGAAAAACTATTGGCGATCGCAACCACTGAATCATAAGCTTGAGCTGAGGACAGTCCTTGCAAGGTAGCGATCGCACCCTCTCGACTCGTAAGACTGATATCACCGCCGTTCCCACTATAAGAACCGGAGACCACGGGACCCGTCAAGATATTACCCCTAGCCCTAAGCGAAATCTCTCCCCCATCTCCAGAATCGCCAGAAGCAGAAACAATCAATCCAGTATCGGGAATAGTCTCGCCACGGAATCTGATTTCACCCTCTGAAGTATCAATAGAACCAGCTGTACTGGTGAGTTCAATCTGACCCCCATCTCCCTCTACTGCCCCAGACACTAGAGGTCCAGTGGTGATATCATCTCTAGCGTTCAAGGTAATAGTGCCGCCTTGTCCTGAATCCCCAGAAAATGAGAACACTGCCCCGTCAGCAGAAAGACGATCATCGCCACCTAAATTAATGATCACATCGCCCCGTGTGGGATCGATGCGGATTGCTCCCGATTCGCTAGTGAGAGTGACATCACCGCCATCACCATCCAAGGAACTGCTATTAATTCCTCCTGTGGTGATGTTACCGTTAGCAGAAAGTATAATCGAGGCGCGATCGCCACCTCCAAGATTAACTACTGTATTTCCTAGGGAGAAGTCACCACCCGTAAGAATACGATTGGTACTAATGCTGCCACCAGCCGTGATGTTGATATCGTCGAAACTGCCAATATCGGTTGTAGTAACGTCACCCCTAGCGTTAAGGGTAATGCCATTGCTAGAGATTAATCTGCCTGTAGTGATGTTCGCTCCTGAAATCGTGATTGCTCCCGTTGCACCCCTGTTCAAACTAGTGACAATCGTGTCCCCTGAATTCATAGAAAACGAACCAACACCATTATTATCAGCGTCTGCTGTAAATGCGATCGATCCACCAGTACGACTGAATGGTCTACCCAGAATGTTATCGGTCAGGTCGTTAATTGTGATGTTGTTATTGGCTTGTAGGATGACATTACCAGAGACTAACTGAGTTTCTACTTGTCTTTCGGAGATGACCAATGTTCCACTAGAGTCACTGGCAAAAATAGTGTTATCTAACAATTGCCCATCGTTAGCCGCTGAACCCCCATTGACTATGGTGATGTTTTCTGGATCGAGCAGCAGGTTACCAACGCTGCCATTTAGGGCACTCAGATCAACTGTACCGTTGAAGGTGAGGCTATTTTTCCCTGACACTTCCACAAACCCGCCATCCCCTGAATGGGTGCCACCCTGGGCGCTAATCTTGCCATAAAACCTGTTTGTCTCATCACCCCAAACAATGACTCTGCCGCCATTACCACTGAGCAACGAATCAGCATTAATGAGGGAATTGTTACTGACAAAAGTGTGTGAGGCATTCGGCACGCTGCCTAGACCCTGATAGTCTCCGCCAATCCTGACAGTGCCGCCGCCATTAGTTCCCGAAGCGTCAATCTGAACACCGAATAGCCCAACATTAACGCCTAAGATGTTTACATTGCCTCCACTGTGCGTTCCACTACTGGAGACATTGAGGGTGCCAGATTCGTTAGACAATCCCGTCCGAAAAACCAGCGCTGTTCCTGCTTCAACTGGGATAGTCATACCCGAATCACTCAGTTGTACTGCGCCTGTTTGAGAAACACTCCACCCAGGGTTGACACTGCCAGCACTCCCAGTCAGCAGAGTTGGTAAATCTAGAGGGGTAATTGACAGTAATTGCCCAGATACGGTTCGAGGCGGTTCTATCTCTAAACTCAGCAGGTGTCCCGCTTGAGCTATCCGTACTACTTTCTCACCACGCACAGCAGCAATGGTGATAGTTCCAGAGGGGGCGGCGAGTTTTCCGGTTGCGATCGCAATTCCACCCAGTAACATTAAATTCTGTCCTTCTGGCACCATCAAATCGCCAGCATTGATAATATTTCCCGGTTGAGACCAGTCAAAAGCAAACTGACTGGGGGTGCCAATTAAGTGTTGGTAGTCATTCTCACCAATGGCATTAAACCAATAATTCTCGCCAAAACCAATGCCAGTAGCCGTAGTAGCAGTAAATGAGGCTGGCACATTCAACCGCGCACCTGTCCCAAAGACAATCCCGGCAGGGTTCATCAAAAATAAGTTTGAGTTACCCCCACTCACCTGAATCAGCCCGTTAATGATTGAAGCGTCACCCCCAGTAACCCGCCCTAAAATATTACGAATCGAAGGATTTGACAAAAAGTTGACAATCTGACCAGAATCTAGCCCAAATTTCTCAAAACTGTGGAAGAGATTTGCCCTGTCGCCAGAAAGCTTGCCACCGCCAACATCAAAGCGGTTCCCCTCAGGTGTGACGATAGTACCTGTACCGTCAGTTGCTGGAGTTATAGGGTTAGCGAGTCCAGGAGAAACAGCATCAAGCCAAGCTATCCTGTTCTCCGTTGGGTAGGGAATCGCGCCTGTCAAAGCAACCATCAACGACAACCAGCCAAAATGCAGCCTGACGGATTTCATCACCTCATCACCCCTGTAATAGCCTATTTGACAGCTTTTTCTCGAAGTTAATTTATCTTATTCGCCGGGAAGCCCCCATGTGAAGCGTAGCGAGGCGTGACGCTAGCGTAGCGGAACCTAGGGGGGGGAGAGGCAGGTTAATTGCGATCGCTCAGACGGAAGAGCATAGCGTTAACTAACGTAAAGTTATTCAACATTTGCTTGTCTGGATTGAGCAGCAATTTGTAGCATTAAATACAGAAAATATTTGATTTATACCTTGCCAAAAACCAGCATTTGCATTTGTTCAGTAAGTAGTCAAGCCTGAAGCAACATAGCAGTTTTCAATTTTAGGAATTACGCAAATTTCCTGGTGAATCGCCATATGTAAGGGTGAACGGTCGTTCACCCCTACTATATGTGGTGTCCATGCGTAAGTCCTGAATTTCTCAGGTACAGGGTAGGGGCTAAGGCATTGCCGTGCCCTTACAATCCCTGTATTTATGTGCTTTCAAACTGAAGCTTTGCCTGAACAGTGGATAGCTTAAGGAAACAAGCCCATGAAACTTGATTTGCGTAAACCAGCAGTTAGCCAACCACTGCATCTACATCCTCTGAATTGGTCTAGCCAACCTGATTTGAGTACGAAAGAACAAGAGTGGGAGGCTTCGACGTGGGTGCAGCTTCGAGAACGTCCTAGTGCCTACAGCCATGACGAAGCACTGCTATTGTGTCAGCACTCTGACACCCAATGGATCGTTTGGATTCCAGATTATGGTGAAATGATTGTGCATCGTAGCCAGTTTGACGAAGCTGGTTGAGGCAGTGGCGTTTTCTTCACTTCGCTCTAAAACTTAAACGATACCTTCATTAGCCTGACTAGCAGTAACCAAGTGTTAGCAATTTTGAAGGGAGTAGATGCGATCGCGCTTACCTCTGGTCATTTCATTTTTCTATAGCGCTGAAGACGTTGCCAAAACGAAAAAATCTTATAGAATGGGCAGCTAAAAAGGGAGTTTACGACTATTGGAAAGCCAGAAATATAAAAAGTATTGACGGTCTACCAACAAAGCTCTTATAAGATTGATTTTTCAGTCCTCAACACTCACAACTTTTGTGGTAATTGGTAATCTAACAGTAAACGTAGTTCCTATCCCAACAACACTCTCAACAGCAATCTGACCGCTGTGATGTTCCACACACTTTTTGACAATTGATAACCCTAGCCCAGTTCCCGCTATTGTGCCGACATTAGTACCTCGATTAAAGGACTCAAATAACTGCTCTTGGTCTTCAGGAGAAATGCCAATTCCCTCATCAGAAACTTGGAGTATTGCCTGTTTGTTCTCACAACTGAGCAAAATTGAAACTTGACCGCCGTCAGGAGAATACTTAATAGCATTTGAGAAAAGATTTGTGAGAATTTGTCTTAGTAATTTGGCATCTCCATAAAACGGTATCGACTCACTCCTGCTTGTAAAATTCAACTGATGTGTATCACTGACTCCAATTTTCAAATCATCGACTAAATCTCTAAAAAAACTAACCAAGTCTAAATCCTTTGGTTGAAACTCTTGCTTTTCAAATTCAGCACGAGATAGGAACAGCACATCACTGACTAAATCCGTCATATGTTTAACACAAGCTTGGATGCGCTGGAAATGTTTGAGTCGTTTGGCTTCATCCAGCTTATGATGGTAAGTCTGAAGAATTTCTGCTGATGAAGCAATCGTTGTCAGGGGCGTGCGATATTCATGGGAGATGGTAGAAATAATCCGGGATTTCAGTTCGCTGAGTTCTTTTTCATGAGCTAGTGCTTCGCGCAACTCAGTCTGCAATCTCAGCATGTGCTCTTCTGCCTGCTTGCGATCGCAAATCTCTTGTTGTAGGTGAGAATTTTGCTCGTGCAATCTCTTGGTCAAGTTGCGGATAGTTAGATGAGTATTAACTCGCGCTAAAACTTCTTTATATTGAATTGGCTTAGTGATGTAATCAACCGCGCCTAGTTGAAACCCTCTGACTTTATCCACTGTATCAGCAAGCGCTGTCATAAAAATTACGGGTATATCTTGCGTTAATGCATTTGATTTCAACCGACGGCAGGTTTCAAATCCGTCAATTCCGGGCATTAATACATCCAAAAGAATAATATCTGGTTGAGCATATTCAACCTTTTCAATCGCACTTTCACCATCTTCAGCCACTAAGATTTCAAAACCAAAATGGTTGAAACAATCAGATAATACTTCTAAATTTGTGGGAGTATCATCAACAATTAAAATACTCTCTTTTTCAGATGGCTTCTGGCTCACTGCTAACCCTCCATGTATTGTTTGATGAACTGACGAATTTTTCTTTCCTGAAACCCTTTAGCAAGTTGACGCAGCTGTGTGCAAAAGGGCACAAATTGAGCATCTAATTGTTCTAGTTTCGTCACTCGCTCCACAAGACCTTTCAAGTTACCTCTCATCGCCAGATCAAATAAAGCAGCAAGCTCTTCCGAAGATGGAGCAATTAATGGCAAATTTGTCAATTGGTCGCTGTTATTTGTCGGTTGTTCCTTACCTCTGACTTCGGACTCCTCATAAACCCATTCCAGTCCTAAATGAACCTGTAGTCGTTCTATCAGTTCTTGTAGCCGTATCGGCTTAGAGAGAAAATCGTTGCAGCCTGCCTCGGAACTTGACCAGCGATCGCGATCAAAAATGCTGGCAGACGTAGCAATGATTACCACATCTTTCAACTGTATCTCCTGTCGAAGCCGTTGCGTCGCTTCAAAGCCATTCATCATCGGCATCACTAAGTCCATAAAGATTGCATCTGGCTTAAAGTGACAGGCATTATTTAACGCATCTTGACCATCAGTTGCCTCAAGAATATCAAATCCTAAAGGCTTAAGAAGATTGACCATAACTGTGCGGTTTTCCCATTGGTCATCTACCACCATAATTTTGCGTTTAGAACCTCTGTAACCCACAATATTGTGCGATTCAATCTTGTTCGATTTTCCCCATTCTAAAACTTCCAGCAATTCTAAATCTAGCCTGAAAATACTTCCTTGACCTACCTGACTTTTTACTTTTAGTTCTCCGTTCATCATGTGGACTAATTTCTGACTAATGGACAGTCCCAGCCCGGTTCCTTGAACCATACGGTGATGATCGCCCACTTGATGAAACGGCAAAAATATTTCTTCTAATTTACTTGATTCTATTCCGATACCCGTGTCTTCAACCTGAAATCGCATTTTGATAACGGACGGAGTAACAGATGTAACGGATAAGTTAGTTTTGGGAGGCAATATCTTTGAAATAACTGATAAATCATCCACTACATCGGCTACAAAATCGGCGACGATGCCAACTGTAAACACTACCCCGCCAGTTTCAGTAAACTTAACTGCATTGCCCAGTAAGTTAATTAACACTTGCCGTAATCTTTTCTCATCGCCTCGAACAAAATTAGGTAGAGAGGAAAGAGTTTTGTAAGTAAATGAAATACCTTTTTGTTCAGCACGAATACTGATAATATCAGTGACATCCTTGAGAAATTCAGGAAATTGAAAATCGCTTAGATGAAGCTCCATTCTCCTAGCTTCAATTTTAGAGAGGTCTAAAATATCATTGATGAGGTCTAGCAGATGTTCACCACACTTTTGGATAATCTCTAAGCCATCCTCTTGCTTGGAGTTGGTGCCTTTTTCTAGTTGGAGAATTTGGGCATATCCCAAAATGCCGTTTAACGGGGTTCTAAGTTCATGGCTCATATTTGCCAGAAATTCGCTCTTGGCACGATTGGCAACCTCCGCAGCGTCTTTAGCCTCTTCTAATTCCTGCGTTCGCTGTTGTACTTTTACTTCCAGTGTTCGAGAATAGTTCTCTAACTGCTGCTTGGCAGTTTCTAAATCGGTATTGGTTGCCAGTAAATCTTGCTCCTTTTCACTCAGCGCGTTCACAAGCTTGTATAACGACCTAGAGAGCCTCGCTACTTCATCTTGTCCAGGTAGCACCTGAATTTTTACGTTAGATTCACCCTTACGGATACGTTCAGCAACAGCAGCGATCGCCAATAGGGGACGAGTGATGCGTTCCACAAAAATCCAGCTAATCCCGGCAAACAGGACGCCGACAATCAATCCCCACCAGAATAGTTGCCACTGAAGTTGCCTTGCTGGAGCAAATGCGATCGCCGTAGGTTGTCGCACCAATACCATCCACCCCAGTCCGGCATAGTCCCGATATCCTTGAGTGCGAACCAATCCGGTAAGATAAGTCGTACCATCAGACCAAGTTTCAACGTGATAACTCGGCGACTGAGTACGAGCTTCTTGGAGGCTGTGGAGGGTTAACTTTTTGAGGGCTAACGAGGGAGGGCCCAGCAACACCGTGCCATCTTTTGAGAGAATCAGCACCTCTACATGAGAGTGTTTTAGGACGGGTTGCAAGAGCGATTCTTCTAACTTTTTTGCCCAATCCCATGACAGATGCGCTCCCAAAACCCCCTGAAATGCCCCTTTCTCATCAGTCACAGCTGCTGCTACATCGACAAATCGCAGTGGTTCTTTCGTTGGGTTGGGTAGGAGTTTGGCTAACAATACAGCTTCATGGACATCGCCAACGTAGGGTTGAGTCGGGGCTTTGTGAAACCAGGGTCTAGCGGAGACATTTTTGCCTTCTAGGATGGATTTTGTGCTAGCGATGACCTGACCCTTTGGGTTAGTCAACCCTATCCAGGCATAGTCTGGGTAGGTAGTCTGTAACTTTTCTAAAATCCTGCGCTTTTGAGTAATTGGCGCGTCAGGATCGCGAATGCTTTCCAGCGTTGTCACAATCTGGATCTCGCGGTAGCGCTCAAACATACTTCGATCCAGTTGCTCACTTAGGGAGTAGGATAGCTCAGCGAGGGATTGTCCTCTATCCATCTGAAGTTGCTGCCCCGTACTTTGACCAATGGCGAGACTCGTTACGGTTGAAAAAATAAGGGCAAGTAAAGCTATCCCCAATCCTATTTGGGTTGACAAACTGTGGCGCGGCTTGAAACGGGCAAGTTTTCCGCTCAAGCCCCTCTTAATCAGTTGGTTGCTAGACAATTGACTGACCGATCGATTCTTTTGAGAAGTCTAAAGCGTACTACATGGTGCAGCGCCTAAGCTGTTATGCCCTCAACGGTAGCGTTGAGAAAACTTCAGTACGATGGGGAATTTACTGAAAGTTTATTCAGACCAATTAGCGATCGCTCCGAGTAATCACGGTTGACAATATTTGTTGTTTGTTGTTTGTTATTTGTTGTTTGTTATTCATTGTTGGTGTTTTGTGGCAACAAACAATTAATAGCTAAGTAGCACATAGGTAGGTTGGGTAGAGCGATAGCGAGACCCAACCGATAAACTTAGAGTTGGATTTTGTTCTAAAAGCCTAACCTACTCTCATTGACATGCTCCTCAACAAAAGTTACCCGCTTTAGGGGAATTTTGGATGCCTCAACCCTTATGATTATCAGATGAGAACAGCTGGGGGAGAGATAAAATGCCTTACAGTAAATTCAGCTTAGAAGAATTACAGAATACCTTTAACTTAACGATTGCTGAGGAGATGGGAGTATTTGCTGAGGTTCCACAGTTAGAACCCAGTCCTTTACTTACAGAAATTTTGCAATACAATGTCCCCCTAGCCGTTGCGATTGGTACAGACAAAGCTCGCTCTGAACTAATCATTACACCAATTTTAGTAGAAACAAAAAAATATTTTAGGAATCATATTAGTTTTTTTTCCGGAGTAGATTTTAATGTAGATTTTGTGAAAGGACTAAATGGAGTTTGTGATTTTATTATCAGTCTTTCTACCCAGCAACTTTTTGTGAAAGCCCCAGTGGTTACTCTAGTAGAAGCTAAGAATGATAATCTCAAATCTGGGTTAGCTCAATGTATAGCGGAAATGGTAGCCGCGCAACTTTTTAATCAAAAAGCTAACAACAACCTGAAAACTATTTATGGAGGAGTGACGACGGGAACTAGTTGGCAATTCCTGAGCTTGGAAGATCAACTCGTTAAAATTGATTTAACTGAGTATTACCTGCAAAATTTAACTTTAATTTTAGGGATTTTGGCAAGCTTTATTCCCAATTAATGCTTGTTGTTTGTTGTTTGTTGTTTGTTATTGGTTGTTTGGCTTGCCCTGAGCTTGCCTGCACGGTCGCTGAGCCTGTCGAAGTGGAGCTTTGCCGAAGTGTCGAAGGGTTGTTTGTGGCAACAAATAATCAATAACTAAGCGGCGGACAGATATTCCAACTATTCAAGCGAAAGAATAGGTATCTAGCCGCTTTTTGTGAGCGTCGTTTTGGAAAAATTGCGCTAACGAAGTATGCTGTTAGGCTTATCGCTTTTTCATAAAATTGCTTGATAATATCCCAAATCGAGCCTAGACCAAAGTTGCACCCTTTACGAGGGACTTGGGATGCATAAAAGTGTACGATTGTCAAATGAGAAACTTCTTGGGATTAACTGTGTTAGGGTGCTGGTTCGCGTTGTCGGGTGGGGCTTTGCCAAAGCACCTGGCATCCCCAGTTATGGCACAACAATCTCTTTACATCGCCTATCCATCAGCCAACCAGCAGACAACAGCACAGCGAATTTTCTTCATGGGCAGCGCACCGCCAGAGGGCGAAGTATTGGTGAATGGAAAAGCGATCGCACGCAGTCAGGCTGGTCATTTTGCGCCTAGTTTCCCCTTGCAGCTAGGAGAGAATCTTTTCACAGTGCGTTACAAAGATCAGGAAGTCCAGATTAAAGTCACACGGCTATCGACAGTACCCACTTCACCAGTAGGCTTGGCATTTGGCAAAGATTCCCTGACACCAGCCGTCGATATTGCCAGAATGCCGGGTGAGTTGATCTGTTTTGGCGCGATCGCACCTCCTAATGCCACAGTCTCTGTCAAGCTAGGAAATCAAACCATACCGTTATTCTCACAATCCCAGGATGTTCAACTGCCGCCCAATTCTGGGGCATTGACTGGTGTTAATCAGCCCGATTCGCGGTCAATCGCTGGTCAATATCAGGGTTGTGCCACAGCAGAGAGTCCTGCTGAGTTGGGTGTACCTCAGTTTCAGTTGACAATGAATGGTCAAACAACAACCCAGCCAGGTTCAGGCAAAATATCAATTTTGTCTCCAGCCAAGTTAGAAGTGGCAGAGGTGACAGCCGAGGCGGGTGTTGCCCGAACAGGTCCGAGTACAGACCATTCTCGTTTGACACCACTTCCTAAAGGGACAAAGGCAACAGTGACAGGCCGTGAAGGGGAATGGGTGCGGCTGGATTATGGCGGCTGGATTAAAGCCAAAGAAGTTCGTATTGTTCCTGGTGTTGTACCACCGCGATCGCTAATTCGTAGTATCCGCGCCCGTCAGGTTGAGGGGGCAACTGAGGTGATCTTTCCTCTACAAGTACCAGTACCCGTGAGTGTGCAGCAAGGAGATCGCACGTTTACCCTCACCTTGTACAACACCACAGCACAAACAGACATTATTCGCCTCAATGATGACCCAGTAATTTCCCGCCTCGACTGGCAACAAGCCGCACCCGGTCAGGTGCAATATACTTTTAATCTCAAGTCCAAACAACAGTGGGGCTATAGCCTTAGATACGAAGGCACAAGCCTAGTGTTATCTGTGCGTCACCCGCCAAAAGTTTCTACCAGCCAAAATTCCAAATCCTTAGCTGGAATTAAAATCTTGCTCGATCCAGGACATGGTGGACCTGATAGTGGTGCCAGTGGGCCAACAGGTTATCAAGAAAAACAGGTCACACTCATCTTGGCGAAGTTGGTACGAGATCAGCTTCTGGCACGGGGGGCAACTGTGTATATGACTAGAGAGGAAGATAAGGACGTGACGCTAGAACAACGGGTGGCCATGATTGACAAAATCAAGCCTGCGATCGCTATTTCAATTCACTACAATTCCCTACCCGATGAAGGCGATGCCCAGAATACTCAAGGATTTGGAGCTTTTTGGTACAATGCACAAGCTCACAGTCTCGCTGTCTTCTTGCATAACTATGTAGTGAAGAAACTAAATCGTCCTTCTTATGGAGTGTTTTGGGACAATCTGGCGTTAACTCGTCCAACAACGGCTCCTGCGGTGTTACTAGAACTGGGCTTTATGAGCAATCCGGTGGAATTTGAATGGGTGACTAATCCGCAAGAACAGCCGAAGTTGGCAAGTGCGATCGCAGAGGGTATCGCTCAGTGGTTTTCTGCTACTAAGTCAGGACTTACGCCTTGACAAATTCCTCGTATTGTGGGTATCTCTGCTACAGGGGTAGGTTTAACAAAAAGTAGGTTGAGTATTAACATCAACAACAGTGCAAAAAAAAGCTTTAATCACTGGATTAACTGGCCAAGATGGCTCTTACCTAGCGGAACTCCTCCTAGAAAAAGGCTACCAAGTCTTCGGCTTAGTCCGTCGCTCTAGTTCCAGCCACCTTGAGCGCGTCAGCCACTTCTCAGACAACATCTACATCCTCTCTGGCGATCTTTTGGATCAATGTTCGCTGATGGATGCGATCGCCCAAGCCCAACCAGACGAAATTTATAACCTTGGCTCCCAGAGCTACATTCCCACCTCCTGGACTCAACCGGCCCTTACTGCTGAATATACTGCGATCGGTGTTTCTCGTCTGCTAGAGTCCATTCGTCGCTGCAAACCGGATGCCAAATTTTACCAAGCTTCCAGCAGTGAAGTCTTTGGTCAACCCGACGAATCTCCTCAAACTGAGCGTACTGCCTTCCGCCCCCGTAACCCTTACGGTGTTGCCAAAGCCTACGCCCACTGGATGACTGTCAACTATCGGCAACAGTACAACCTCTACGCCTGCTGCGGCATTACCTATACTCATGAATCCCCTCGTCGAGGTGCAGAATTCGTCTTTCGTAAAATCACTCGTGGCGCTGCCTCAATCAAACTTGGTTTAGCCAACGAACTCAAACTCGGAAACCTAGAAGCCCGTCGTGACTGGTGCTACGCCAAAGATGCAGTCTACGCCATGTGGCTGATGCTTCAACAAGAGCAACCCGACGAGTATATTATCGCTAGTGGTGCCACCCACTCGGTGAAGGAACTGGTAGAGTGTGCCTTTAACTACCTCGGCTTGAACTGGCAAGATTACGTTTCAGTCGATCCTGCCTTCTACCGCCCTGATGAAGCAGTACAGTTAGTCGGTTCCATTGAAAAAACTCAGAAAAAATTGGGCTGGCAGCCGCAGTACTCCTTCGAGCAACTGATTGAGCTTATGGTTGATTATGATCTAAAACAACTGAAAGAAGAGGGCATTTCTCATTAAGCCTTTCAAAATTCATCTATGCTCCATGCCCAGACCTCACAAGTGATGTTTAATTTTATCCCCTTATTGACTTGTTAGTGATTTACTTTATTACTGTTAACTATCACTCAACTGACTTAGTAAAACAGCTACTCAAATCAGTTTATACAACGATAGAAGACTATCAATTTTTAATCATTAATAATTCACCGGAAGATGATTCTATCAATGAAGTTTTACAGTTAGAATTATCTGCTACCATCATTAATACTAAGAGAAACATAGGATTTGGAGCAGCATGTAATCTAGGTATTCAGCAGGTTTATAGCTTGAACCCACAGGCAATAATTTGGTTAATTAATCCAGATGTAGTACTTGAAGAAAATGCAGATTCCTATGTTCAAGAGTGTTTGAATCAAGAACCATCCATAGCAATTTTAGGAACCAGAGTTCGAGATTTAGATGGAAACATTTGGTTTGGCTTAGGAACGTTTAATCCTTGGACTGGCTCTTTAAAGCATGAGTTAAAAAAGGAAGAAGGTTATGAGCCTCAAGCCAATACTATCAATTGCCGTTGGGTTTCAGGATGTAGTTTAATCCTTAACCTAAAACAATTTGACCACTGTCCAAGCTTTGACCCCCATTACTTTCTCTACTACGAAGACGCCGATTTATGTGAACGATACCGCCAAAAAGGCTACCGCATTGCTGTTACTCAGTCCGTGTTAGTAACCCATGCTGTTTCTGCCATTAGTAAAAGAAACTTGTCTACTCAGTTCAAACATGCTACATATAGCAAGCTGTATTTTCTCAAGCAGCATGGAACAGCACTGGCTTTGTGGTTAAATCTTATCTACATGGTCGTGTTAGTAGGATGGCTGTTTCGTCAAAACCGCCCTGTAGCTATTGGTAGATGGCAAGGTTTAAAAAATTTTATTGATTGGCAGATAAGTAAAGAGACTTATCTTAAAAGTAGGGAGTCGGGAGTCGGGAGTCGGGAGTAGAGGAAAGAGACTTTAAAATCATAAAAAAAGCTGCTCCCAAATTACAAGGCTTTTCTTCACCAGGATACACGCAGCTCTGTTGCCCCCTGCTTCAAGCGGGGGGAGGAACGCAAGTGCGCGGTTTTAACCGCCTAGCACCGTATACTGTGAATACATGATATAGTAGTGGAATCAAATCATTGATGTTCGCCGTGCCCAAGCCTTTACCAACACCCTCATTCGTCACTGAACTCCCCCTTGTGGTGAGTCCGGCGAGTGAGGGTGTTTTGCTAACTAGGCTTGAAGCAGCGCGGCAGATATACAACGCCCTATTGGGTGAAGCGATGCGACGGGTGAACCTAATCCGCCAGTCAAAGGACTTCTGCTTAGCGCGCTCCCTTAAGCCCAACAATCCAGAGCGAAAAGTTCTGTTTAAGAGAGCAAGGGAGCGGTACGAATTCTCCGAATACGCCCTGCATTCGTACAGCACAACGCTAAGGCACTCTTGGATTGGCGACCACCTAGACTCCAACACCACTCAAAAGCTAGCTACCCGTGCTCACAAAGCAGTAGAGAAAGTACTGTTTGGGAAGGCAAAGAAAGTGCGGTTCAAAGGAAAAAACCAACTCGACTCAGTGGAGGGGAAGTCAAACAAGACAGGGATTCGGTGGAAGGGAGACAGCGTTGAGTGGAGCGGGTTAAAACTGAAAGCCTTGATAACCAGCAACGACCCAGTAATTTTGCACGGGTTAAATGCCAGTGTTAAATACGTGCGGTTGGTGCGAAAAAAGGTATCGGGGAAGAACAGGTTTTATGCTCAATTGATATGCAATGGGAAACCCTTCATCAAGCCCAAGAACAATCTTGGTCAAGGCAATGTAGGCTTGGACATTGGACCATCCACAATTGCCATTGTGTCTGACACTGAAGTTCAACTCAAAGAGTTTGCGTCAGGACTGGAGTTTGATGCCAAAACCCTACGCCGACTTCAACGGAAGATGGATAGGTCGCGTCGAGCCAACAACCCTGACAACTTCAACCCGAATGGCACGGTCAAAAAAGGAAAGAATAAATGGAATAATTCCAAAACTTACTTGAAGGTTCGCAACAGTAAAGCCAACCTGGAGCGTAAGCTGGCAGCTCATAGAAAGAGTCTGCACGGCGAACTGGTGAATGACATTCTTCGAGTGGGGGATGTCATCAAACTGGAAAAACTTAGTTACAAGGCATTTCAGAAGTTATTTGGCAAATCTGTCGGCAAGCGTGCGCCAGGAATGTTCGTATCTCACCTTAGAAGCAAGGCTGAAAGAGCTGGTGGAAAGGTGGTAGAGATTCCGACTGTCCTTACAAAGCTGTCGCAGACTTGTCAGTGCGGTCGGGTGAAAAAGAAAAAGCTCTCTGAACGCATCCACCAATGTGCGTGTGGAGTTGTCGCTCAGAGAGACTTATATTCAGCATTGTTGGCAAAACACACTGAACCCGATACGTTCGTTCTCCAGGTGAGCCAGTTAGTTGATGACTGGCAGAGTACGGAGCTGCGCTTGCAAGCGGCTTGGAGAACAGCAACGGAAATTAAACCTGCAACTGGGGGGATTCGTCCTTCCTCCTTTGGTCGTTGCCCAGAGGTAGAGCGGGTCGCTGCGGAAGTCTTAGCAGAAACACCTAAGAGCCAGGATGCTGTAGCAGTAATGCGAGAGCCTGGAAGAGGGTGTGTTGAGGACAGTTCGCCCGGAGGGTCGGACAGTCCGGTGTTAAGAACCCCCTACTTTTAAGTAGGGGAGTCTCAGTTCTTAAGTAGCTATGTCGCAGTCAAAATTAATAATTAATCTTTCTTACTTAATGCAGCGTCCGACAGGAACTAGCATTTATGCGTTAAATTTACTTCCACATTTATCAAGTCTTGAACCGACTCTATTGACGGCTCAACCTATAGCGCCATACTCATGTTATTCTGTCCCTCCTGGTCAAACTCCAGAACAAGGAATCAAAGGACACCTGCGCCGTTTAGCATGGACTCAGTTACAGTTACCTAAGATTTATCGAGAGTTAAAATCTCAGTTGCTTTTTTCCCCTATTCCTGAAGCTCCCCTCAATACTCACTGCCGCTATATTGTTACTGTCCACGATCTGATTCCCTTGCGCTTTCCCAAACGTCGATCGCCTCTGACAGCATATTTCCGCTACTACATTCCCCAAGTTCTTATGGCAGCGCAACACATTATCTGTGACTCGATCGCTACGGCTAAGGACATCACCAATTTCTTCCACATCCGGGCTGACAAAATCACTCCTGTCCTACTCGCCCACGATGCCAAAGACTTCTGCTTTCTCAACTTACCTACTAGCAATTATTTCTTATATGTTGGACGCCACGATCCGTACAAAAATCTACATCGAGTGATAGATGCTTTTGCTGCCTTGCCGAGTAATCGTGATTACCAACTGTGGATTGCAGGTCCAGCCGATCAGCGCTACACACCACTTTTGGAGGCGCAAGTTATGCAACTGGGTTTAAATGAGCAGGTAAAGTTTCTTGACTACATACCTTACGATCAGCTGCCGACTGTAATCAATCAAGCGATCGCACTTGTCTTTCCGACTCTCTGGGAAGGTTTTGGCCTGCCTGTGTTAGAAGCAATGGCTTGCGGTACTCCTGTCATTACTTCTAACCTCTCTTCCTTGCCAGAAGTTGCGGGTGAGGCTGCACTTCTGGTTAATCCTTACAATACGGGTGAAATTACCGAAGCGATGCAAGCTGTGGCTACGGATTCAGCTTTGCGATCGCGTTTGTGTACTCTTGGACTCAACCAAGCCCATCAATTCAGCTGGGCAAAAACCGGACAATCTACCATTGAAGTTCTCGATCGCTATCTTTAGCGCTGGTATAAAGCATCATTCCAATAATCATTTGCTTCTGACAAATTTGTGTTCAGCTGTTGGGTAACTTTTACTGGAGAAGGTGGCCTAGATCGAGAGACATGACAACACATAGAGTATGTATCTGCATCCCTATCGCTTGAAAGCCCCGTTTTTAGAGATTGGGCAGAAAAAGACATTTGGGAAGAGAGCATTTTGTGTGGACTTCCCAAGACTTTTTGACTCGCATCTGCGACCTTGGATACTACCACATCCCCCTGTCCTTCGAGAGAAGGAGTTTCCCTGCGTCCCGACATCTCCTGATTTTGAGTCTTTTGGACTTGTTTTAGAGCAGTGGAACGTTGGATGAGGTCTCGTTGTATAGCTATAAATGCTTGACTTACAGCCGTAGTAATATGATTTTGTAACTTTTTTTCACCCCTTAATTTTTGGCGACGCCAGCCTTTTGCATTAGAGGCATACAATGGTGGAAGACGGTTCAGTGCATAAGTTGCTACCTGGGACGAATTGATATACTGAGTTAGCTTGACTGGAAGCTGATTGAGTTGTCGTTCTACTTCCTGATCAACTAACAACTCCATAACATTATGATATTTTTTCATCACGTTCCTCCTAGTACTCCTAGGAATTCTGAGGTTATCTATTCAGGATTTTTTCTGAACAGATACCCACCTTACAGAAGATATGTGAGAATTATGTGAAACCTCAGTTTTTGTTTGAGGGTAAGACAACTCAAGTAAGTAGGATGCAATTGTAACAATAGGTTGGTTCCAGAATTTAACTTAAATCTGGGATTTATAACCACATAAGGTATAAGATAGACAGCTTAGAACTTGAATGCCTTGAGCAGTTAAACCAGATTTTTGAAATTAGAACTAACTCCAAAAAAGGCTTTCTATTATCTTCTCTAAAACGGTCTACTTCTAATGGCGCACACCAGCCTACATTTTATTGAGGTACAACATTGAGGAACAATTAATGTATAGTTGGGGGGATTTACGCTTAGATTCAGAAGCTTTTGAAGTGAGCTACAAAGGTATCACTCTGCGGTTGTATCCAAAAGAGTATGAACTCCTAAAGCTATTTTTTGATTATCCTAACCATGTATTAAGTCCATCTATTATTATTGAGCGTCTGTGGTCTGACGATTCAGTGCCTACTGAAAGTGCAGTAAGAACTCATATTAAAGGGTTGCGACGTAAATTAAAAGAAGTTGGTGCTGACGATGTGATTCAAACGGTTCATAGCCTTGGCTATCGCCTTAAGCCTTTGCCAAAAAAGACAACGCAGTCCGAGTGTTCATTGAATCCGATGCTAATGCAGCTCTTAGCATTGCATTTTAGCGAATATGCAATTGTGGATAGAAACTTGATAGTCTTAGAAGTTTCTCCGGGCGTAAAAAACTTTTCTGATTATCCTTGGGATGTCGCAATAGGTAGAAATGTTACCTTAGCTTTTCCGGAATTGATCGGGCTGGAATCTACTTTTTTAGAGGTTCTAGAAAACAAAAAGAAAAGTTTTGATATTAAAGGAATTGCTAGAGTTAACAATTCTCGGAGACCTGACTATATCAATATTTATGTAATTGCTATGTCAATAAAAGAGTCTTCTCTCCAGAATTTACTGATTTTATTTGAAGATTCTTCCGAAAAAATGATTTTGAAGCAGCAGGTTGTTCAAAAAGAAAATGAATTCTATTTACTACTGGGAGAATCGTCAATAAATTAATCAAATAGCTATAGCAGTTCTCAGTGAAATGAAGTAAACCTGGTTTTAGGAGTTAAAAATCAAGCGCTATCAGTGAGGAGATAATGACTATAGCTGACTCGTTTGAGAAGCGCCATATCACAGCAGACAAAAGTCATGTCAGTAGTGACTCTTTCAGTTGGCTAACTCTTTTAGTTAAGGATACTGTCATGGTCTCTAGTTAAAAATTAGGACAATGAAATGCGATCGCGTTTGATACTTATGTTTTTATTGCCGTGATGGCGAACCTCTTACCTAACACTGTGCCGAACCTGATCACAGCGACTAAAAACTTTCCTAAAGAGCATATTGAGCCGTTGTCCACTCCAAAGTCGCTTTTGAGTTTCTGCTTTTGGAGCGATCGCACAAACTTCAGCAGGTGACCAGAAATGGTCATTAAAATCGTAGTATCCCATCAAGTACTTTCCTTATATTACTGCCAAGAACCCTGGGGTTATCTGTTTAATTGTTTCTGAGCTGATGTTTAGCTTACAGATGAAATGTGAGAATTTTGTGAGAATTAGTGAAGCCAAACTAGATGCTTCAAAAATTATGTTTTCTTGACATTTGAACCACCATTTGTATTGTCGTCAGGACTTACGCAGAACCTCTACATGTAGGGTGGGCAGTGCCC
>DALYIW010000087.1:0-4733 GCA_031970155.1 Coleofasciculaceae cyanobacterium CTOTU46601
GTAATGGGTAATGGGTAATGGGTAATGGGTAATGGGTAATGGGTAATGGATACTCCCGGTGGATCAATCAAGGACGCAATTTCATAAAGACTTGAGACGATCGCTATTTTATGTAGTATCGTACTACAATAGTAAAGACAGGAAAATTGTTGGTGGACATCTTAGGAGGAAAAAATATGTCTGATTACAAGTTGCAATCCAAAGAACATGACTATCAAGACTCAATGCCGTAACCTCACAGAGTTTTTTGTTGAACCACTTCAATGTGCGTAAATAAATTTCACCCTTCCGCTGTGAGCTTAACGGACAGTTTAGGCACACATAGAGGAAACTTCAATGAAATTAGAGTTGTTGGGCTGGGGAAGTTTTTTTTCCAAAAACTTTTCAAGTCAGATTCAAGACGGATATACCATTGGTCGAGTTGCTGTTGAGCAGAAAAACACTTACATCCTCTACACCGAATTTGGAGAACTCTCAGCAGAAGTAAGCGGAAAAATGCGTTACCAAGCTTCCGGACGCCAAGATTTTCCAGCAGTAGGAGATTGGGTTTCGATTAGCCGCAGCGAAGGTGAATCGAGAGCAATTATCCAGAAGATTTTACCCAGGAAGAGCAAATTTTCTCGAAAAACTGTAGGCGCAGTAACAGACGAGCAAATCGTTGCCACTAATATTGATACGGTATTTTTAGTTTCGGGATTAGATAATGATTTCAACAAAAGAAGAATCGAACGCTATCTAATTCTGGTTTGGGAAAGTGGTGCTAATCCGGTAATTATCTTAAACAAAGCTGACTTGTGTGATGAAGTTGAGCAACGACAAGCTGAAGTAGAAGCAATAGCTCCTGGAGTGCCAATTATTGTTCTGAGTGCAGTTGAGAACAAAGGACTCGATGAGTTAATGCCTTATCTCGGCATGGGACAAACAGTAGCACTAATTGGGTCTTCTGGAGTTGGGAAATCTACGATTACAAATCAATTAGTAGGTCAGAATATTCAAACCGTTCAATCAGTACGTCTTGGAGATAATCGAGGGCGGCATACGACAACACATCGAGAGTTAATTATCTTGCCTTGTGGGGGTTTACTGATTGATACTCCGGGGATGCGAGAAATTCAGATGTGGGCGGGTTTTGATGGCTTACAGGAAACGTTTGCTGATATCGAAAACTTAGCAACTTTGTGCCGCTTCCGCAATTGCAAACATGAGCAAGAACCGGGTTGTGCAGTGCAACAAGCGCTGTTGGATGGGACTCTTGATGAGGAACGTTTAAGGAACTACCAAAAACTGCAACAAGAACTTGACTATTTGAGCCGGAAACAAGACCAAAAAGCGTATTTAGCTGAGAAGGAAAAGTGGAAAAAAATTACTAAGCTTCAAAGAAAAAACCGGAAGTGTTAGTAAGGGAGTAGGGAGTAGGGAGTAGGGAGTAGTCAATGGGGAATGAGGAAAAAGGAGTGATTCCGGTTTGCTCAGTTATAAGGCATAACAATTTATCAAGTCTTACGCTTTCTTGACCTTTCGGCAGATACTCCTCGATCCTCCATAGCCCCCCTTTTTAAGGCAGGGCTAATTCATGGTCACAAGAGAAAATTCATTGGCCTGCTGTGCTGAGTATAAATTAATTCCCCTGCTTCCGGTAGCTTCCCCAATTTCTCTCGCCGACAATAAATAGCGCTGCTTTTTAAGGGGGGAGAAATTTCTTAAAATCCCCCTTTTTAAGGGGGATGCGAGGGGGATCTACAATATGTCGCATTCTTTTTTACATTTGATACAACCTACGCCAATCTAATTGGAGATTTGCTGTTTTGTGCAATCAGCATTTCAAACCTCTGTTATTAATCAGACACAGAAGGTTAAATACTTATCGATACTTAGTCTTTATCGTAGGAAACATGTATGTGGATTCGCGGAGTTTTTAGCTCTTAGTCAAGAGTTGTTATTAAAGCGGAGTTTGAACCAATGAAGATGGTAATGTGTAAAACCAAAGATGATACTTGGTATGACCTAAGCCATAGATTAATAGAATCGCCATGGGATGAAGAAGCGCTTGATGCCTTTGACCAAGCGAGTCAAATTCATCCTAACCAGTATCAAGTTTGGTATTTTCGGGGTGGGATATTATCAAACTTGCAGCGGTATGAAGAAGCGATCGCCAGCTTTGACCAAGCGATTCAACTTCAACCCAACCGCAGCCAAGCTTGGTACAGTCGGGGTTTGGTACTGTTGCAATTAAAACGCCATGAAGAGGCGATCGCCAGTTTTGACCGAGCGATTCAAATTCGGTCTAACGACCATCAAATTTGGTATTTTCGAGGCTGGGCGCTATTGCAATTGCAACGAAACGATGAAGCAATTGCTTGTTTTGACAAGGTGATTCAAATTAGACCTGACTACAGGCTCAGTTGGGTCAATCCGGAGTGGTGAAACAGGCCGACTGAGGAAACGCATTTACCGCTTCGCAATCTTTACCAGGGGCTGCCTGTCAGCATGAAACCTGACCAGTAGTAAGGATGCGAAAATATGCGATCGCTGCGCTCTTTCACCTCTGGCGGTAAGATAACCTTGGTCTCCAGACCAACAAGCTGCCCTGATTCGATGCGTATCTGTCCGCGCAGCATGGCAATTTGGGCTTTTTGGAGTGCATCTGCTTTGGTGGTAACGCTGGCTTGACTTAGTTGGTGATAAAATTCAGTCATTAAGGCTAAGGTGCCAACATCGTCAACACTCCAAAGACTTGCCAGCACTGACTTAACGCCTGCCTGGACAGCCAATCCAGCAAAGCCAAACTCGGTCTCCTCATCTCCGAGGGCGGTTTCGCAAGCACTGAGAACCAAAAGCTCTACAGTTGGCGGAGCGTACCATTTTACTTGTCTGAGTTCGTTTAATCTCATCCTGGCATCCCAAAATTCAATGTAGGCACGGTTTTGTTGTTCGGGCGTAAAACCTGCATGAGTTGCCAGGTGAACAATATCGAAGCGTTGCTGACGACGTATTTCCCGGAGATTGTCTAGGGTGAATTCCTCGTTGAGCAAGAATTGCCCTTGCCGGAATTTTTTAACAATGGTGGAGAGTTCCACGGGCACGGCAGGCAGAGGCTTAGGCAGAGGGTTTTGCTGGGAATTGGGAAACTTTGATGCTCCCATAGCTAAAACTCGAGCATCCTGTAAAGCTTTGTGGCTAGTATCAGTCAGGCTGACGCTGGGAATTGCACTAACAGTGTACTTCTCGATCAAAAATTGTTGTCCGTCGTGGAGGGCAGCTAGGGGAAGCGATCGCAAACAACGATCGCTTGAGAAAATTAAGGCACCGATGTTCAACGCTTCGATTTCAGTTTTGAGGGGGGCAATCAGCCATTTGTAAAGGGTTTGAGCGCTAGACAGGTAATTGTCAGTAGTAACATCGTTGACGGCATAGCGGAATTCGTTCACCTGCGAACACACTCTTTGAGAGTCAACAGCAACTGTTGTGCGACGAGGTGGTCCTTTTGGGGGGGCTAACACCAGTTCCAATTGGTCAGGGAGTACTCGCGCATAGACAACGGCCGTTTTTTTTCCCGTTTGAGCTTCAATTTCTTGGAGAGTTTCTCTCAGACTGCTGGAGGTGACAACCTGATCGGTGAGATTTTCTCCAAAATACCGCTCAAACTGAGCTTCAAAGTCCTGGTCAATGCTCTCAACAGGGTCAAGGCCCGAAGAAACGTTGAGGGTAGTTTGGTTGTTGGGATAGTTCCAGGTGAAGTTGTAGTCTCCTGTGTTCGGATTGCGATCGATTAGGGTGGTTGCTCCCGTTTCATTTCCGATCAGATTGGCGAGATTACTAATTGAGTCTTCTGGGTTGAGGTAGGGAGGGTGTTGTTCGAGAAATGGGAAGGGTTCGGGCGGCACTGGCGTACTGGGAACGGAGATAATTTGCAGGCGATCGACATCTTGTACTGATGTATTGGGAACGGAGATAATTTGCAGGCGATCGCTATCCTGGGTGTAGGTAAAGGGGAATTCTTGTGTCGGTGATATAGTTTGCCTGCGGTTAGCGTCCCCTCGGGTAATTGCTCCGGCGGTTCCATTGATTTGAGCATTACCAACCGTGAAGGGAGTTATACCTCCACCCCCGTGCTGAATAATTACAGTACCGCCTTCATCCCCGCTAGCAACAGAAATACTCGCATTAACGTTATTTCGGTCAACAAAAGAGCCAGTCGCTTGAAAGAAGTTGCCAGTTGTAATATTGACATTTCCCCCCGTACCTCCATCGAGGCTTTGGGCGTTAATTTGGTTGACACTAATGTTGCCACCCGCACTTAGGGTGACATCGCCACCATTACCGGGCGAAGAGGTGTTGAGAACGCCAGCATTAATGTTATTAACTGTTGTAATCGCTATTCCTGCTGGGTTGACAGTCGTGATATTGCCTGAGGCTTGAAAATTGTCTAGAGGAATCGAGCTACCCACAAAACCATTTAATTGAACCGTACCGCTGCTAGGGTTGAGACTCAGATTGAAAGCACCGTCAACCGTGTTGTTAAACAAAATGTCGCCTGTGCCGCCGATGTTGACGGAGGTATCCCCCACTAAGTTCACCGGACGGTTGAAGGTAACGTTGTTTTGGTTAGTTGTGATATCTCCGTTGAGCGTAATAGTATTATTGCCACCAGCATTGAGAGTAATTAACCCCCCCTGGCCTTGTTGAGAAGAGGCGTTCATCCTAGCGACACCAAGGTTGCCAGTAGCCGCATC
>DALYIW010000087.1:4764-12091 GCA_031970155.1 Coleofasciculaceae cyanobacterium CTOTU46601
CCTTTGCCAAAGGCAGCCGCCGTAATGAGTGGACTGGTGCTGGTGATACTCCCCCCAGTACTTCTGATAGTGAGACTCCCGCTATCTTGGTTGAAGCCACTAACGAGGAAACCCGTTTGAATTTCTCCGACACCAATGTTACCAGGAGCTTGGATGGTGATATTGCCGCCATTGTTACCCCCCAGAGCATTCAAAAGACCAGCAGTGGTAGCGATCGCACCTCCTTGGCTGATTAGGGAGATTGACCCAGCATTTAGCCCTCCACTAGAGTTGATATTCGCTGTAGTAATATTGCCAGTGGCATTAAGAGCGATCGCTCCTCCATTGTCAGTTGTAGAGCTAGCGTCAAGTGTCCCTCTGCTGGTATCAATATCGCTTCCAGTAGTCAGAGTAATCTTGCCACCTCCAGAGGCGATCGTGTTTGAAACATCGATGCCAACATCGTTGCTGCTGTTACCAGTCAGCGTGATATCTCCGCCCCCTGAGGTGATAGTCCCTTCAACGCTGATACCCCTAACCCGATCACGACCGCTGATAGTCCCGGTGCTAGTCCCGTTGAAGGTGATCGTCCCACCTCCAGAGTCGAGATTTGGGTTGTCGTTGCCGTTGTCACTAAAGATAAAGATGCCATCAGCGCCTCTACTATTTCCCGTGAAGATAATATCTCCGCCTATTGAGGTAATAGTGATGTTCCCCCTAATAAAGATGCCCTCTGGCTCGCTGACTACGGTTCCGGGTCTAGTTGCGGTGCTAGTCCCGTTGAAGGTGATCTTCCCACTTCCAGAGTTGATTGAGCTGAAGATAGAGATGCCAAAACCACTACTGCTCGTCCCCGTGAAGATGATCTCGCCGCCCCCTGAGATGATATCCCCTCCAAGGCTGATGCCACGAGATGTGGCTGTTCCGTTGCTAGTCCCGTTGCTAGTCCCGTTGAAGGTGATCTTCCCACCTCCGGAATCGATGAGACCGAAACTATCGATGCCCGATATGTTGGCGATATTGCTAGTTCCCTGAACAAGGATATCTCCACCTAGCGTCGAGATGGCACCAATGATTTGGACTCTGCCTGCACCGCTATTATCACTGTCGCCAATTAAGTTGACGATACCTCCATTAGTAGTAATGCTCTGATTAACTAGAATGTCGTTATTAGCTTGAGCTGTAATGCCAACTCCGGGTTGAGCAATATTAATAGGCGCATTAAAGGTAATGTCATTAATCGCTTGCAGCCTGACATTTGCCGTTGCTGCATTAATCGTGCCGTTGTTGATAGTGCTATCTAAGCCCGGATCGGCAAATTGATCGTTAGCAGCTAGTTCGGCTGGATTATTTGCACCTGCGATAACCGTGATATTAGTTGGGTCTAAGAGCAAAGTCCCGAATTGACCCTGAACAGCCGATAAATCAGCTATCCCAGCATAGTCAAGAAACCCTTTACCCGATACTTCAGCAAAACCACCATTGCCAGTTTGCCACCCACCCCGCGCTGTAACTGTCCCATAGAAACGAGTTGCCTCATCTGCCCAGACGATTACCTTTCCTCCATTCCCATTGTTCAAAGCATCAGCATTAATCATCGAATCACTGCTGACAAATGTGCGTAAGGCATTAGGAATAGTGCCTTGTCCCTGGTAATCTCCACCAATTCGCACTCCTCCACCGCCGTTGATGCCAGAGACATCGATATTGGCACCAAAAAGTCCAACGCGATCGCCCAATATATTCACATTGCCACCAATTTGCCCCCCTTTGTTGGATGCATCGAGAGTGCCAGAGGCTATAGCGGTTCCTGCCTCACTGGGAATACCGATTCCAGAATTTGTCAGGACTACCTGCCCTGCACTATCAACCGCAACACCCGACGTAATACTCCCGCCGCTTCCAGTGAGTAACTGTGGCAAGGAAAGCGCCGTAATGCCAGACACCGCAGTCGGTGAGGTTGGGTCAATCTCCAAACTTAGTACATGTCCGGGTTGGCTAATACGAACTAAATTTGACCCGGATACAGCCGTCAGGGTAATCGTCCCAGATGATGCGACAAGTTGCCCAGTATTCACAACACTGCCGCCAAGTAACATTAAATGCTGCCCCTCTTGCACTGTCAGATTGCCAGAGTTGACAATTGCTCCAGATTGTGTATTTCCAAAGGTAAACTGACTGGGAGTACCAAATAACGTTCGGTAGTCGTTAGTACCGAATGCCTTAAACCAATGATTGTTGTCAAAGCCAATGCCTGTAGCCGTTGTAGCGGTGAAGCCAGCAGGGACATTCAGCGTTGCATTCGCACCGAAAATAATTCCGGCAGGATTCATCAAAAATAAGTTGGCATTACTCCCGGTTACTTGAATTAAACCGTTAATCAGCGAAGGATTGCCCCCATTAACTCGTCCCAGGATATTCTGAACTTGGGCAGGGGCAAGAAAATTGGCAATTTGACCTGAATCGAGTCCGAATTGAGAGAAGCTATGAAATAGATTAGCGCGATCGCCAGACAGCGTGCCGCCGTGGATGTCAAAGCGGTTTTTGTCTGGAGTAACTAGGGTATTGGTACCATCAGCCGCTGGGACAATGGGCTGGGCGGTAACTTGTTGAGGCGCGATCGCACCGCATCCCAATACTAAAAGCCAAGCTTGTGTAACTGTTTTACAGCGTCTCGCTAAGTGCCTGCTGAACTTGCTTCCATCTGTCGCGTGCCGCTTGCTGTTCTTGAACATGATCAGGACTTACGCAAATCTCCCGTGGAACCACCATCTGTAGGGGGGTATAGCTATACGCACCTACCATATGTCGTATCTGTGCGTAAGTCCTGATGATCAGAACCGACGCAAATTGCTCATTTAAATACTACAGCGAGTAGTAGTGTGGGCAGTGCCTACCCTACATGTAGAGGTTCTGCGTAATTCCTGATTATTTAGCTGCGTGGTGCGCCCTTCAAGAGCGCAAGCGCTTTCTTTCAGGTAAAGTTTCGTGTAGCTGCGGTTTCAACCGCCTGATGCAAGATATCAGAAGGCGTAAATAATTAAAGGTTTGTAGTGAGGAATGCGAGTCCTCAACATGAGACTGAAGCCCTAACTACGGACTAATTTAGAAATTTTACTTATTATTAGCAATTTGTTTCAACTGCTTAATGCGTTGCTCAATCCTTTCTTGAGCTTCTCGTGTCAATTTTGATGGGATTTGTGATGCTTCCAACCGGGCAAGATCTTGTAACAAAGCTGAACCTAACTCACCGAGTTGTGACGCTGGAACCAGATTTAGAGCTTCACCGAGAGCGTCATACCACATGCCTGCCTGGGCATAGATGTTAGCTTTCTCGGCACTAGTTGCTGCCTTATCCACTTGACTGGGCAAAGCAGGTGGCATTTCTACAACCTTAATCCTCGCCGACTCATCAAAACCAATTGTTGGCTTACCCGGCTCACAATAAACGACAACCCGCCAAACATAGTCTTTGCCGACTTCCAGCCCTGGCTCGTCTTTGGAAAAGGGAACTAATTTAGTCATCCCAGATGAACTTTTGAATGATTTTGCATGAATTTCTTTCTTCTGATTACTCCCTGGAACTAACTCATCAATCGCAAATTTTACCTCGAAGGAGCCGGAGCCACGCAAAAACCAGGCAAAAGTAGGACGCTGAGAAATTGTCTGTCCAACGTGATTTTGAGGAGCAAGAAGTGTCAGTGACATCTCCTCCTGTGTGTTACATCCTCTAGTCGTTCCTCCATCCGATCTTCTTTCTGGAGGGACGGGCTGTTGATCGGAAGGAGGCACATAGCTAGCTAGAGCAGCCGGAGTTACAACTAGGGCTAAACTCAGGAAATATGGTATTTTCATAAGTTTGTTTATAAGCCACTGGATTGAAGCCATCATCTTTATATAATAAATTTTGCTCCTAATCAGACGATACATCAAAAGGCTGAGAGGAGGCTTCGATCATCACTGCTAACTTGATGGCTGAGTTATGAAAAATGCTTGACTGAGTTGAGCCATAACTCTTGCCGAAAACGACAATGGTATTTGCACAAAAGTGCAAAACTGAGTACAAAATCAAGAGTATTTGCTCTTTTTGAGTTACTGAAATTGTTTTTTTGTAAGGCTTTTCTGCCTATATAAATCATCCTTCCACTTGTTTCTATATAATTTTCTGTTCAAGGAGAATTTGTTTGGTTTCGGAGCAACTAGGTATCATAGTAATAAATGAAGGTTTTATTAAGTCATCACGCCTGCTTCGCCCTAGGATTTTAAAAATTGAATATCGCTCAAAATTTACCTGATTAAATCTTTTCTTGCTGTTGCCAACTTGATGACAGACTTATGCCATTAAGTTGGCACAAGTGTGAAATATATTGTATAGCTGATTTCTATACTTTATAAAAGGCAACCAATTTTATTGTTTAGCTCGACAATTTGTCTGAGCGTTCACTCTCTCAAAAAAACTTAAATTGATTTTTCGAGCCTTTTCCCTTTGCCCCTTATCCTTTCATCCACTCCAACTTGATGCCATGAGGTACAGTAACGTTGTCAACTTTGAGGTTTCAACGATGAGCCAAAATTCCCCAGAACAACAGACGCTTAAAATACTTGTGGTGGATGACCACGAATTAATCTTGAGTGGAATGCTTGACTTGCTCAAACGGCACTACCCACAAGCCGAAATCGTTACTGCCAAAACCACCCAGAATGCTCTCCAGCAGGTTGAAGCATTTAGGCCTGACCTAGTTATTATGGACCTTTCCCTGCCAGAAACCTCCGGGGACACTGCTGAAATCAATCGAGGCATTAAAAGCCTGGGAACTCTAATGAAAAACTATCCCACCCTCAATCTGGTCGTGCAAAGCAGTTATGTCAAGGCACTGGTGCGGATTAAACCGGACATCGATGCTCATGAAGGAGGGTTCACTGTGGCTGACAAAGGACTTTCCAGCCAGGATATGTTGAGCCGAATTGATTTGGCACTCAAAGGAGTTACCCATACCAAAGACCTAAAAATGCCACCAGGGGAAGTCAAGCCAGAGTGGATTGAGGTACTCAATCTCGCCTTTTCAGAAGGATTGGAAGATAAAGTCATTGCCCTCCGAATGCAAGTAGCACCCAGAACGGTACGTCACTACTGGACAAAAGTTCAAGATGTTTTAGGCGTTTACCCAGAAGAGGGCAAAAGTCTTCGCATTCAAACTGAGAAACGAGCCAGAGAAGAGGGATTTATTGATTGATTAATAAAGTTAAGGAAAAAACTGTTGTTACCTGGTATTTGGAGCAAAATTAGAAAGGAATTTACTATCTGGTCTGTAGGAGTATTACCAGGAATTGCCGCTATCGGGCTGGTCATACTCGTTCGCCTGAGTGGAGCGCTGCAATTATTAGAATGGGTAACTCTCGACTCCTTTCTGGGCTTACGCCCATCCGAACCTATCGACGAACGAGTTGTGATTGTCGGAATTGATGAGGAAGATATCCAACGTGTAGGAACCTACCCCATACCCGATCGCGAAATTGCTAGACTGCTCAGAACGTTACAGAAGTACCAGCCCAGAGTTATTGGTCTTGATATTGTTAGGGATATACCCGTCGAACCCGGTCATGCCCAACTGGTTGCAGCCTTTAAAGACATCAAAAATCTGATTGCCGTTGAAAAAGTCTTACCCATCTCTATTAAGCCACCCCCTGACTTACTATCAGAACAACTAGAACAAATCGGTTTTGCAGATGTTCTTGCTGATGATGACGGCAAAGTCAGGCGTGCAATACTTGGAACGAATAGACCTGAAGACCCCACAAAATATGCCTTTTCCCTGCCTTTACGGCTGGCCCAAGTTTATCTTAAGGCTGAAGGCATTGAACTGAAGAATGGCATTCGCGATCGCAACACGATGCGGTTTGGTTCCACTGAACTACCTCGCTTTTACTCGAATTCTGGGGGCTACGTGCGAACTGATGATTTTGGTGTTCAGGTACTCCTCAATTATCGCAGCGGTCGGCAACGATTTCGCACGTTATCTCTTAAAGAGATTAACGATATTGAAGCCGCCAAAGGTAATCCCAAGGTGCTGCACGATGCCTTGGGCACTGCGATCGCAGGACGCATCGTTTTAATTGGGGTAACTGCTCCTAGTATTAAAGACTTCATCAATACTTCTGCGATCGCTGATTTGCAACCACCTGGGAAAATTTATGGGGTAGAATTTCATGCCCATGTCGCCAGCCAAATTGTCAGTGCAGTTCTCGACGGGCGACCCGTTTTAAAAACGTGGTCACGGGGTTGGGAATATCTTTGGATTGTCGGTTGGGGTGTTTTAGCCATTTATCTCGGTCGGCTGACTCATTCTCCATTGAAAAACCTCGTGTATGTTGCCATTGCCAGCCTTGGTTTAGTTGGAATTGGATGTGCTTTCATCGTCGGAGGATGGTGGATTCCAGTAGCACCAGCTTTATCAGTTTTGGTCATTAATGGTGCAATCTTGAGCGCTTTCTATCAATACGACCGATTTTTAAGGTCTCAGATTCAGATACGCCAACACACCATTGAACGGACATTTGTTGTAATTCATAATGGACCCCTGCAAACACTAGCCAATATTTTGAGGCATGTCCAAGACCAAGATTTAGAACCAAAGCTATTGCTCGAAGAACTAAAAAATCTGAACTCCGAAATCCGAGAAGTTGGCGAATACCTGAAACTAGAAGCCCTAGACCAAGAGGAAACTCTCCGTCTCGGCAGTGGTCTAATCCTAGACTTAAAACTGCCAATTCGCGACCTTTTCTATGAAGTATATAGCCATACACTCCAGCGAAACTTCCCCTGCTTTAAAACGCTTAAAGTTAAAGCTTATTCGTTCGCTTCGATTGAAGAACAATACTTGAGCCTTGAACAAAAGCGAGAACTGTGCCAATTTCTGGAAGAAGCGCTGTGCAATGTCGGGAAACATGCCAAAGGATTGACTCGTCTGAGTGCTACTGGCTCTTCAAACAAAGGCTGGTACACCTTGAGTATTAAAGATAATGGGGCTGGTATTCACTTTTGTTCTGAAGGGCGAGGAACGAAGCAGTGCCTAAATATAGCGAGAAAATTAAGAGGAGAGTTTCAGCGAAAGTCTCTCGGAGAGAAAGGAACTCTATGTGAGTTCAGGTGGCCTTTAACAAGTAAAAACTGGAGCTTTACCTCCATAGGACGTAAATTCAAAACCAAGATTTTAAGAAGTAATCGGTCTTTTCATGCCAACAATGCCAAAAGATAAACCTCTAACTCTGTCTTATTCATCCCGGACTAACGTCCCGCTGCGCTATCATCACTCATCCTTCATCCCTCATCCCTCATCCTTTATTAAAC
>DALYIW010000087.1:12201-27192 GCA_031970155.1 Coleofasciculaceae cyanobacterium CTOTU46601
AACGCTGACGCCCCATCAACGCACTCACTAGCATCAACAAACTAGATCGAGGCAAGTGGAAATTTGTAATCATCCCCTCCACCACCCGCCACTGATAGCCCGGATAAATAAACAACTCTGTCCTACCACAAAATGGTTGCAATTCTCCCTCAGCAGCAGCTCCCTCCAAAGCTCTCACTACCGTTGTTCCCACCGCAATCACTCGACCGCCCGATGCTTTAGTTGCCCGAATCTGTTCTACCGTTGAGGCGGGTACTTCCAACCACTCTCCATGCATTTTATGAGAGGTAATATCTTCCACCTCCACAGGTCGAAATGTCCCGACACCGACATGTAGCGTTACAGACGCTTGTTTGATTCCTCGTTCGCGGCATCGTTCTAGTAGTTCCGGAGTGAAGTGTAACCCAGCCGTTGGGGCTGCAACTGCACCAGGGGTGTGAGCATAAACCGTCTGATACTGCTCTGGTAAGGCTTGAGAGTCTGTAATGTAAGGCGGCAGGGGGATTTGACCATACTGATCCAACAGCCCTACTAAGGATACTCCGGCTGGGACATCGAACTGCAATAGACGCCCACTAGTCGCCTCATCTCTAGCTAAAACTGTTGCACTCAGGATTGGGAGTGGGGGGGTTCCCCCATCAGTGTAGGGGTAAGCTATGGGATGTTCTAGGTGATTGTGCGGTTCAAAGTAGATTTGTGCCCCTGCTTTGAGGCGTCTACCCGGTTTAACCAGGGCTAACCAGCAGTTATTGTGTCGTTCCTCTAGCAGCAATACCTCCACTGGTGCGCCCGTAGATTTACGACCATAAAGTCTAGCTGGGATGACGCGGGTATTATTGAGAACTAGCAGGTCTCCTGGTTGCAGTAGGTGGGGTAAATCTCGGAAGATGTGATGAGCATGGTGAGTGGGTGAGTGCACTACGAGTAGGCGGGAACCATCTCTCGGTGAGAGAGGCGTTTGAGCAATCATCTGTTCCGGTAGTTCGTAGTCATAACTAGAGAGCGATCGATCCATACTAGAGACGAGAAGGGAGAATTCCTCCTCTTGTGCCTTACCGCTTGCCCCGTCGCTGTCAATAGGGACATTAGAATTGTGAGACTGGACATCCAAATGCTTAGTGTTTTTATCAATTCCTGTCATTAGTCACCATGCCGTATTTCTACTGGTAAGATATTGCTGAGCTTGTAAGCTATTCCTAAATCTTGCCTCTAAATTGGGTAAGATCCCCTATCTTAAATCGGGGGTTTTTCCCCTACCGATCTAGTAAGCCATTTTGCCAGAATGAATCTATAGCACCTCCTTGGACTCTAAGCCAAGCATCCCCATGGATTACCTCTACTTCTTGGCAAACGCCAGTCTGACTCTACGAGTCGTTGAGTATCTACACTCGATGCCCAAACTCCCTGTCCAATTTATAACGGTGATTCATCAGATTGATGGCTGGGTGGTTAAGGTTAAACTTAACGGTTCTCTAACTCCTCATCAGCATGGAGATTTTCGGGCGTTCATGAACGAAATAGGATTTCCCTACGACCCCGAAATTCGTCTACAAATGGCACTTTGGAGTTTAGAAACTGGACAGTCGCCTATTGATGTGATGCGTCGCTACCACGTTGCGGTAGTCTCTCATGGTAGTCCTGATAAAAGCGACATTGAAGCATTTAGACAACAGTTCACGATGGGGTTAGGATACTGCCCAGAAACTTTAGCCTAAGTTTTGCGAATAACTCAATAGCGTTCTTATAAAACCGTAGATGAACACTCTGAGATTGAGAGCATCTGCGGTGCTTGTTTTTTCATGATTTTTAGCCTGATATTGATTCAAAAGCGGACTGAATGTAGTGTTGCAAGATGAGCTGGTAGCCTGCCACTAAGACGGGTTGACCTAATTGTACGGGTGGAACTTGTAGGGCTTTGTCAATTGCTCCTGGTAAGAGAAACGAAGCCGTATTCTTGTAGTGCGATCGCTCAGAGAGACGCTGACAGTTAACCAGGGCAACATCAAATTGACAGGGAATATTGGCAAAATCTGGATGTTCCGCGAGAAACACTTCAGCTGTTCGCCAGATTTTAGCTTGCTTTTGCGGTGTAATTGCTAATGCACCGTCTGCATCCCAGTTTCCCTTGCTGCGAGTTTTGACTTCGACAAATGCTAACAGAGATGAGAAAGTGCCAGGGTGATTCTCCCTTGTTCCCTCTTTCCCCATGTTTTCTTGTTGTGCAATCAAGTCTATCTCTCCCCAGCGACAGCGCCAGCGATGATGTAGAATGACCCAGCCTTGTGTCTGTAACCACTCAGCCACTAGTTGTTCTCCTAGTGTTCCAATATCAGACATCTGGTTTAAGCGGCTGGGGTGTAGTCGGTGTACAAGTCCAGCGGCGCACCTTGCGGGAGCATCCCATTTTTGCAAATATATCCAGTGTAGGGGCGAACGGCCGTTCGCCCCTACAATATCGAACATACAAAATTGGGATGCTCCCTACCTTGCTGATAATATTAATGTGGTTATTCATAGATATTTTCGGTTAAAAGTACAGTTTTTTCGTGGCTTGAAACAGATGATTTGTCGGGAATGTTTTCGTATTCCAGCTATTGTGTTCAGTTTAGTTCTCTTCTTGCTTGCTGGGGCTTGGATTTTTGGGATGAGCGCGACGCCTGTTCTAGCTTTAGATTACAACCGAGAAAGTTTAGTGGGTGCAGATTTCTCAGGACGTGACCTGACGGATTCGGAATTTACCAAAGCTAATATGCGTAATAGTAACCTTAGTCACGCCAATTTGCAGGGTGTCCGTTTCTTTGCTACTAATCTGGAATCTTCCAACTTGGAAGGAGCTAACCTGACTAACGCGACTTTAGATGCTGCTCGTTTAACGAAGGCTAATTTAAAGGATGCTGTTCTTGAGGGGGCATTTGCCTCTAATGCTAAGTTTGATGGTGCATTTATTGAGGGCGCTGACTTTACGGATGTTCTGCTGCGTCGAGACATACAAGACAAGCTGTGTAAAGTTGCCAGTGGCACTAACCCTACGACTGGTCGCAATACTCGCGAAACATTGTTCTGTGATTGATAAAAGTTGCTGTTGTTGGTTGTTGGTTGTTGGTTGTTTGTAAAAAACACTTGCTCATTGTACTCACAAACAACAAATAACAAATAACAAACAACACTTCCATCATCAAAAGCTGGCATGGGATGAGTTATAGCCAATTGCCGACTAAAACGAAGGGTGCCCAGTAATAGGGGTGTTGATACTGCTTCTGCTTGAGCACAGACAACTGAGCTTGACGGAGTGCTTCGGCTCGATTTGCATCTTTTTGGACAAGATGGCGATAAAATTCTACGATTGTCTTGGCTGTAGATTGGTCATTGACCGACCATAGAGTAGCAAGGGTACTGCGAACACCGGAACGCACGGCTAATCCGGCCAATCCTAAAGCAGCTCGCTTGTCTCCACGGGCAGTTTGACAAGCACTGAGAATTAAAAGTTCAATCGGTTGAGGATTCTTTTGCTCTCTGGTTTTGAGTAATTGAGATAAGGTATTGACATTAAGGCGTTCATCCCAGGTAAGGAGAAAAGTTTTTTCTGGCTTAGAACTAAACTCACCGTGAGTGGCCAGGTGAACGACTGCAACAGGAAGAGCATCAATCCGGTTTTCTAGGGCAGCGCGAGTAAATTTGTCATTTAACAGGATTTCCGAAGGAATTTTTGCACTAATCTGTCTAACTTCTTCTTCTACTCCAGGTAGGGCAGAAAAGCCTTGACGGGGTTCGGTTAAGCCTCCGGTTAGCGATCGCAGTTGGAGTTGCTTGAGCGATCGCGGTTCCAATAATTGTAACCCTGACGTTAAAGCGATACTGTACTTTTCTATCAAATACTGTTGACCATCATGAAGTGCAGCCATCGGCACATTACGCAACACTCCGTCGAGCACAAATACTAAGGTTTTGATACCCTGTTTAACTAACTGAGCTTCAATTGGTCGAATCAGCCAGTCATAAACCTTTTGAGATACCAAAATTCCCTCTTGCTGGGAAAAAGCGAGACTCATTGTCTGTCGCATTTGGCTAATTGTCTCTTCAACTGCCGTTTGGGGCAACTTCGTGCTGTAATGGTTCAGAGGTTGTCCAGGTAAGGAGACAATGACGGCTAAGCGGTCTGGCAGGATAATGGGGTAAATGACAGCAGCTCTTGCATCACCTTGCTCAATTACAGTATCAATTTGCTCGGCTTTGGCTTTTAAGCAGGGTGTGCGAAAGAAATTTTCGAGTTCAGCTAACTGAAGAGATTCAATGACATTTCGCGCTTGTTTGAGGTGTTCTTGAGAAGGAGATTGCAATAAAAGGCTGACGAAGTTGCGGTAGATTGGTTCGATTTGCTCTTGGAAGGAGAATCGGACATCGGGGTTCATTGCCACCAAATCACTGCGTAAAGATTTTAAAGTATCAACAGCTTGTTGATTGGCTGCGAGTGCGCTTTCACGCCTAGCTTCGCTTAATTCGCTTTCAATCTTTCCATTGTGAGTCAACACTTGTGAAAGTTGCCATTGCCATTGATAGGAAATATCGGTAGCATTGATGCGCTCAGAAAGAATTAGAGCTTGTTGAGTTAAGCTTTGAGCCTCCGACCATTGCTGAGTTGTTGTGTACAGTTTACCTAACGTTCCCAGGGCTAGAGATTCAGCTTTTTGGTCGTTTAAGGTTTTCGCTTGTTGGACAGCTTTAGCTAATAGTTGGGCAATGTCTTGATAGCGAGGAATGTTTTTGGAGTTTGTTGGCTGAACTTCTAAAAGCTGCATTAAACTTTCTGCAAAGTTCACTTGAGCATAGATGGCATCTCGACTAGGAGGTAGGTTGCCCAAATGGTTCTGAATCGAGGGTAATAATGACCAGGCATCCGTAAACCATTTAAGATGAATCAAAAGTTTGAGTTGATTAAGTTGTGCTTCAACTTGACTCAAGGGATTGGTTGCCGTTTCAGCTGCTCGTAGATAATACTGCAAAGCGGTGGGCATTTCTTCTAACCCGCGTGCTGTATTACCAAGACTAAACAAGGCAGCACTAATGTCTGAAGCAGAATTCAGCGATTGAGCAACAGCTAAACTCTCTTTTAGGACGTTTTGAGATTGTTGGAGATTGCCGATCGCTTGCCAAATGAGTCCCAAACTATGTAGTCCTGTTGCTTTGATTGAGGAGTTGGGTTGAGTTTTTAGCGCTTGCTGGACTTGTTCAATGATGTTGAGCGATCGCCGGAACATTCCCAAGCTTTGCAAGGCTTGAGCTTGATTGATTTTGCTCCCCAAGACTCCCATTTCATCTTTAGCTTGAGCATAAGCTTTTTCAGCTTCTTGCCATGTTTTTAGGGCTGTTTCCGTTTGTCCAGTTGCTAGTTGTAGACTGCCTTGGGTATTTAATGCTTGAGCTAGGATGCCTGCATTGGATTGATTTTTCAGTAAGTTGAGGCTTTGATAAATAGCGGCTTCTGCTTGCTGCCATTGCCCTAACTCTTGATACGTCAATGACAGATGATTGAAACTTAACGCTTGGTTGAGGCGATCGCCTGTTTGTTCATAATGATCTAGGGCTTGTTGATAGGCGATCGCGGCATCAGAAAAACGTCCGGCGTCATAGTTCGTTTTACCTTGGGCTAGCAGAGTTTGTACATCATTGGATTGTAGAGTTTGAGTATTTCTTTGAACGACCTCACTGGGTAACATTGGGCTGGGGGAAATATAGAGGTTTTCATTTGTCTGATATACAGGATAAGGGCACGGCAGTGCCGTGCCCCTACAATCGATGTAGTTTGCAGCGACAGGAGCAACCCTCGTCACTACTAAGAACGTTAACAAGACCAATCCCAAGAAAGAAAATAGTCTTTTATAGCGATTCTTAATTGGGTTGAACATAGTTCTTTGTAGGGGCACGATATATTGTGCCTTTACCCTGTGGTACATGCAACTGAGAAGCTCTCTATAGACCCTTCCAACCCATCCCATAGTCAGTTTTCTACTCTCCCTCTTCCGCTTCGGGGTCGATGCCCAATGCCCTCAATTGTGCTGCCAATCTTGCTATTTTTTGCTCTGCTTGTTCAGCCTTTTGTCGTTCTTGTTCAGCCTTTTGTCGTTCTTGTTCAGCTCTTTGTCGTTCTTGTTCAGCTCTTTGTCGTTCCAACTCAGCGCGTTCATCACCAATTAGTAAGAGATTGCCCTCACTATCCCACCAACGCAGCCACATTTGGGCTTGATTTTGATAGGTTCCTTGCCAGAGTCCTAGTTCCACACCCAAAGGGGGAATTGGATAATGACCCCTTCGATTGGGTTCTAGCTTTTGATAAGAAAAATCCCTCAGATGATAGAATTCTAATTTGCTATTTGTGATTTCATAAATCCCATAGTAGGGAATACGAATAATCTGTTCATACACCCAGAATTTACCAGGTTTAGTGGTCTTTCCTTCAGCTGTAACTGACAACGGAGTTGCATCTCGTTCTTCCTCTCCATTTCCACTAGCAAATTCTAAGGCAATCATAGGAGCCATGAATTCTCGCCACAGTACATAAGAACGTCGAATTTCCCCATTTAAGCGTGGGGGAACATTGGGAACATAGAACCAATCTGGTGCTTCTGCGCCTTTTTCTGGGGGGTCAGTTTCGCGCCAGTAGATGCCGCAGTCTTGCCCAATTGCATAATGACCATCTGGATGCAGTTGCTGTAAAACCGAACCAATCGAATCAGTCAAAATCAAGCTTTGGGGATGCTCTTGGAAGTTTTTCACAAATGTACCATCTGACTCTGGCAGTTGAGTATGGTCAGGAAAAGCGGGGGGTAAATCAATCTGGGTTGCTGTCTCGGTCATGGGTGCAAAACCTGCCTTTGACGTTGTATCATGATTCATTCTTATTGTGAGATATCCTCACAAGAGTCAGAGAAAACCCAAGAATTTGCTTGCCTTTGTCTATCGGGTTGAGCTGTAAGAATAACCGTGCCATTTTCATTAACCATCCATCCCTGTGCTTCAATGAGTGGTTGGTTGTTTGGCTTGCTCCTACTAGCGCTCAGGTTGGCTGATGGGTTTGGTGCGATCGCTTCTCCATTAAACTCACTAGGTTGGCTTAAGGGGGTTGAGGGCGGGTTATGGGTTGTTAGTTGTGAAGAGCGATTGGCGGCTGATAAATTGCGAGTATCTCGCCAAACCGCACGTCCACGCAGATATTGACTAGGGTTATCCGGGATACCTCCGCGTCCTGTGACCACAAAGCGATTGCCTCGCTCAGCTGGACAGCCTGCCACAATTTGGCCAGAAGGGTCAGATAGATTCAATGGCAATTCGGTTAATCCCTTGGAAGGATCGACATCTGGAGTGTTGATATTAACTGTGCCATCAATACCTAATTGAGAACTGGCACTGATTTCGCTCGTCGGTAGGGGTGTTTTAGTGTTATTTACCTGCAAGCCAAAAATTCCTTGGGCGGCAATGTTGATTGTCCCTCCATTCCCGGCAAAGGCATTGGCGATGATGTCGCTATTTTCTTGAGAAACCGCCACAATAAATCGAGCATCAATATCCACATTACCGCCGTTGCCGCGATCGCTGAGTGGGCTTCCGGCTTGGGTGGAGATTTGACTACCGTTACGTAAAATCAGGTTGTTAGCAGCGTTCAGGGTGATGTCGCCTCCTTCCCCAGAGGTACTAGAGGTCAGGATCGAACCGCGATCGAGCAAAATGGAACGAGCATCAATGCTCAACGTTCCGGCTTTTCCAGTACTCACAGAATTAGCGCCTATGAGACTGGCGAAGCTACCATCAGGTGAAGTCCCAGTCACTTCGATTGAGTCTGCATTTTTGATGGTCAAGCGGCCGCCATCCCCCGACCCTAAAGTTGTTGTTACTATGACAGAACCATTACGGACGCTCAGCTGCCTGACTGATAGGGTCAACTCTCCTGCATTTCCACTGCCAAACGTAGCCGTAGCAATACCGGCACCATCTGTGAGGGTGACTCGATCAGCGTTGAGCGTCAAAATGCCAGCCTTTTGACCCCCTGATGGTGCGAGCGTCCCGATGCCTCCCTGACCTTGTAATAATATTTCGGTCGCATTAACTGTTAAATTTCCCCCCTGACCTCGAACCGGAAACGTAGTGATTCCGCCTCCATCTCGAATGACTAAGCGCCCAGTATTCACCGTTAAATTTCCAGAATTCCCAGTTCCCAAGGCGGATGTGGCTATACCAGTTGCTAGTTCAAGAATTGCCTGAGCCTGTTGGTTAAGGATAATTGTAAAGGCACCGGGTTGATTCCCGACGATCTCCACTGACTCTGAGGCGTTGACTGTTATATTTCCCGCATTGCCACTGCTATTTCGACTGCCAAGCGCGCCGACTCCAACCAGGTATGGAAAAGTTGACCCAGGGTCATTGATAATGGTCAACTTACGGGTATTTAGGATTACGTCCCCAGCGGTGCCAATGGATGTAACGTCGCTTAGGGAATCGGCAGCCGTACCAAGTGCGCTATTACGTAGTACCACCTCGTCTGTCGCGTTGAGCAGCATATCTCCACCCCGACCATCACCAAAGGTACTTGTGATCACAATAGAACCCTGTAGAACCACCGACGGAGCGGTGATCGTGATACTATTTGTGATACCGTTTGGAGTACCTGACCCGAAGATAGTGTTTGCCAGAAAAACGCCCTGACCTGACAAAACACCGCCACTAGTGAGCGTGATTTTTCCCGGCACTGCTCCATAGGAGGTGATATTACCATCGAGGTCGAGCTGGTCTACGGTCATGCTGAGGTTGCCAGCGGCAGTCAGTGAGATGTCTCCCGCTTGAAGCAAAGAATCAGTAAATATAGAGTTGGTTGTTGCGATCGCGCCGCCTGTGCTAGTGACATTGATATTACCGCCGTTACCCAAGCCTCTAGTATCTAAATACCCAGTCGTAATGTCACCGAGAGCCAATAAAGTAATGTTACCGCTAGGGTTACCGTTAGCATTTGAGGTGAGTATCGTGCCATTGGCAGTATTAATTTGACTAGTTTGGTCAAAGCTTCCTGATGTAATTGTCACATTCCCGCCATTGGTTAAGATGCGAGAACCTGGATTCATCACAAACTGGGCTACTCCCGCCTCTCGCTCACTCGCTAAGGCATTTTCGTCATTAATCTTGGCGCTAAAACTGCCGCCATTGAGGAGGATACCGCGATTGTCTGCAATAGTTAGCGATCGCCCTGCCTGCAACGTTAAACTATTTCGCCTGGTTCCAGTAATATTATCGTTAACGGTAATATCATTATTTGCTTGTAAAATTACATCATTTGTCCCTAGGGCTTGGCTCACCACTCGACCACTAAGGGTGCCTCCTTGCTGAATCAAAATATTCTTAGGGTCGAGTAAAAGTGTGCCGACTGTGCCATTAGAAGCGCTAGTATCTACCGTGCCCGTAAATTGCAGATTGCCACCCGATACTTCCACCCAACCACCATTCCCAGAATTTTCACCTCCACGAGCACTAATGTGACCTTGAAAGTTGGTGGTATCGTCTGACTTAACAATTACTGTGCCGCCCAAACCATTGTTGAGAGTATCCGCATTAATCCTGACACCTGAGCCAATATTAATTTGCCCATTCCCAATTAAAACTGTCCCGCCTCCCATCGGTGCCGACACATCAATGCTGGCATTATTTAATAAGCTCACCCGCTCTCCTAAAACCTCAACTTTGCCTCCTGGTGCCGTAAGTGAACCCGTGCTGGTAACAATATCTCCCTGTAACGTAAGAGTTTGTCGAGTTCCTACACTTAAATTGCTCTGATTGAGAATTTCTGCTTGATGAGAGCGCAGAGCATCAGCAAATAATACTCCCGGTTGGATGTCTAGTAATGTACTTATTTCTGGTTCTTTTGCACTGAATAGTCCATTTTCTCCTAATTTAATGCCATCGGCTGTGCTGGCAACAAATGAACCTGAAATATCTAACCTAGCTCCTGAACCAAAGATAATACCATTAGGATTAATTAAAAACAGATTCGCTGCACCATCTACGCCTAATGTGCCTAAAATCTGGGAAATATTATTTCCTGTGACGCGGGTGAGGATATTGGCAATACCGGAAGGGTTAGCGAAGTAAACTTGCTGAATATTGCCAACATTGAATTCTTGAAAACTATGGAACAGGTTACTGCCACGCCTTGCTCCTCCTTCGATTAAGTCTCGCACGCCTTGGGGAGTAACTACTGAGTTTTCCGCTCCCAGAGTGCGATCGGGAATTAGTTGGGCTTTTGCGCTTGGTACCACTGCAAGATTGGTTAAAGTTATTGCAAAACTGCCAATGCATTTTAACCCGATCAAGCTTTTGTGGCTTTTTATTTTATTCAACATAATCTTATAAAACTATATTGATTGTGAGAATAATATATAATAATGAAATCGAGCAATTATTAAGTTTCTCTGAGGATAACAGAGATAAAAGCTCAATTTATTCCTAAAAATTAAAACGATATTATAACTAATTCATGTCGGAACTGATAACTTTTTGAAGTGTAATTCCACCAAGGAAAGTTAAAAGATTCGTAAAATTTTATGAAGGACTAGTGAATTTTTCATTTATGTGGGTCTGTAGTGTGATTATCTTGCTTAGTTGTAGGTGTACGTGATACTGATTTTCTTTTCATCCCGAACCCGGGTTTTATACTCCCAAGAGTTACGCACATATACGACATATGCTCAAGACGTATAGCTATACGCCCCCTACAGATGGTAGTTTGTAATGAGAAGTTTACGTAGCCACTCCCTACTCCTTTTGAATAAAAAAGTTTTAGTAGATAGCATTTCTGAGAATGTCTGAAATATTAAACTGACGGAGTTGGTCTAATTCCTTAATCCGTTGATCTACTGCGCTGATTTCCTGCCAGTAGTATTGCTTACGTTGCAAATCACTGGAAATGTCAAGCTTTTGCCACTGTTCAAGACAATAACGCCGACGTTTTTCACAAGTTACCTTCTCAAGACAAGCGGCGGCAGCTTGAATTATTAGGGGACTACGAACAATGTCTTCTTTCCGTTTCTCGTCTAGATGAAATAGGTGAGCCACCTGAGCTATCTCATTCGGAAATTTAATACTAAGCTCTTGCAGCAGTGAGATTAGTGGATCGGGTGTCTGAGTGGATGATTGAACAGCTGTTTGCAGTTCTAAAATTTGCTGCCATAGAAATCGGTGGTGAGACAGGCTAAATAGTAAATCATGTTCTTCTAGGGCTTCGATAATTGCTTGTCGATATTCGGGACAGTGGAGGTAGACACGTAGCAGTAAGGCTTCGGATTGTTCTAAAAGGTTGTTTTCTCCAAGCACAGGTAAGTTGTGCCCAGAAGGTTGATCTTTTTGATTGTGTAACCGATGAGGTGATTTTTTACTGATAGTTACTACTGGCTTCTTAATTTGAGTTTGTAAATTTTCAATCAGTAGCGGTACCAGTTTATTTTGTCCCTGACTGAGTAGCTGGGCACAGTAGTTGATGTAATAGGAAAGCTTGTTGATATCTTCCAGTTGATTGAGTAATTTCACCATGTTTTGGGCAACTTGCTGAAACTGGTCAGCTTGTTTAAGATCTTGACCAATCAGGAGTTGCTGAATTTGCCAGTCTATCCAGAAAGGGGCATTTACTAGTTGCTGTCGGTATTGTTGTGCGCCGTCGGCATGGCTTTTAAGAAATTCATCGGCGTCTTTGCCATCTGGTAGCTTGAGAACCCGTAGTTGGACTTGCCCTCCGTAGACTAGAGGAGCAATTTCTAATATTGCCCGTTCAGATGCTTGGGTACCGGCTTTGTCAGCATCGAAATTGAGGACAATTTGCTTGGATTGAGTGTAGCGCAGTAGCTGCCGCACTTGCTCTTTGCTGAGTGCTGTACCGAGGGAGGCAACGACGTTGGTGATACCTGCGGCATGAAGTGCGATCGCATCAAAATATCCTTCTACTACCACCGCTTGATCTTGCTTGGTAATCGCCTCACGGGCTTTGTCGAGGGCAAATAGGGTTTTACCTTTATCAAAAAGCGGGCTTTCTGGGGAGTTGAGGTACTTGGGTTGCTCATCCCCTAGACTTCTGCCACCAAAGCCAATGACTCGCCCTTGAGAGTCGTGGATGGGAATGATTAAGCGATCGCGAAACCGATCATAATACCCCCCGCCCGTTTTCCGAGGCAAAATCAATCCCGCTTGCTCTACCTGCTTTACAGGTTTACCTTTGTGTTCAACTAGGTACCTGTAGAGAGTTTCCCAACCCACTGGTGCATACCCTAGCTGGAATTGCTGGATTGTTTCTTCCGAAAGCGATCGCGTAACTTGCAAATACTGTAAAGGTTGCTGTCCTTGCGGTTGCCGCAGAGCATGTTGATAGAACTGAGCAGCTAAAGCCAGAATCTCGTAGAGTTGATCCAAAAGCGACAATTGACGCTGTAACTCATGGTGTTGTTCTGGTTCCAGCGTTTTCACATTCACCTGATAGCGTCGTGCCAGATCGAGTACAACGTCACTAAATGAGCGCTTACCCACTTCCATCACAAACTTAATCGCATTCCCACCCGCATTGCAGCCAAAGCAGTAGTACAACTGCTTGGTAGGACTCACGCTGAAACTGGGTGTCTTTTCATCATGAAACGGGCACAAGCCTAAGTAGTCTTTTCCGCGCTTGCGTAAAACGACGTACTCTGAGATAACATCAACAATGTCAGCTCGTTGCTTGACTTCCTCTATCGTGTCTGGATGTAGGCGTGGAGTTTCCACTTTTATGAGGCGAAATAGATATCTGTGTCAGTTATTTTACATTTAAACTCAATGTGACGGTTGACGGTTGACGGTTGACGGTTGACTGTTGACGGTTGACTGTTGACTATTAACTATTAACGTAGAATTCCCTGTGATTGCCATTCTTCGTCAACCAGTATTTCATAAGTTTTAACAGTGACCATCGCTTTTGGCTTCTGGATTCTGATAGGATAACGAACACAAACTTTCAGGTCATCTATCTCTAAAATCGAAAACTCATGAATCTCCTCTTCGCTGATTTTTTTGTTTTTTTTCTAGTATTATATTCTTTCAGTTTTTGATTTATTCTTTAAAAATTTATCATGGAATAGTCTTTACAGGAGAAATAAAACAATCAATAATATAAAACTACTAGAATATAACTAATGATAGGAATTGACCTCAAATTAAAAGAAAAACAGCTTATTTTTGGGTCAGTGATGAAATGATTAAGAAAGCTCAGTTTGTTAGAATACAAAGCCCTCTTGTTCACGAGAAAAGTCAGTGAGTCAGTCGGCGGGTTGAACAAAAAATCATAGGTGTTAGCGTAGCACCTCGCTGCGCGAACCAGGTGTGGGAGTATCAATAATGAGAGCAAGTGCTAATCAAGGCGCTGAGGGAAAGAGCGAGAAATGGGACGAATTTTTATTTCAGCGGGTCACGGTGGTATAGAAAAAAGTGGTCGCGACCCTGGGTCAGTAGTTGGTAACACTAGTGAAGCCCAACAGATGATTTTACTGCGGGATCAAGTGGTACCAGAACTGCGATCGCGAGGATTTGAAGTCCTCTCTGTCCCGGATGATCTCAGTTCCAGTCAGACCATTCAATGGATTAATTCTCGTGCTCGTGCTCAGGATGTGGCGCTAGAAATTCATGCAGACGCCTTTTCCAATCCTGACGTCCGAGGAGCCACTGCTTTCTATATTGCCAACAACACTGAACGCAAGAATCATGCCGAACTAATGCTACTAGCTTTAATCCGACGCTTACCCCAACTACCCAACCGAGGAGCCAAGCCAGACACAGCAACAGGAATTGGTCGTATCTCCTTCTGTCGCGACACAAACCTCCCTTCACTACTGTTGGAGGTTGGGTTTTTGAGTAACCCAGACGACCGTTTTTTAATCCTAAATCGACGCCGTGATATGGCATTAGGCCTGGCTGATGGACTTGCTTCCTGGAGTCGTGCTGTATCGGGCAATTCAGGAGATGGCTCAACGTATCCTGCGATCAACATCAATATCAATAATCAGATTTATGGCGAACAGGGCATCTTGGTCAATAACAATGCCTACATCCCTATTGACTTAGTGGATCGGCTGGGAATTGATTTGACAACTGCCCCCAATGTTCGCCGTGTTCAATACCGGGGTGTAGTGTATGTCCAAGCGATCGCACTGCGAGACTATAACATCTCCGTCAGCTGGGATAATGCCACTCGCACCGTGATTATACGCTCAATTTCGCCGATTCCTCCCGGTCAGATCGACCGGATTATGGGGCAAGGTTTAACGTCTGAAGTGCAGCTGATGATGTTCATCAAAGCCAATAACGAAAATGCCCTGGTTCAGTTCCCCGACTTACCTAAGCTTTACCAGCAAGAAGGTAAAACTGAGGGTGTAAATTATGACATTGCCTTCAGTCAAATGTGTGTTGAAACAAATTTTCTGCGCTTTGGGAGCGAACTAAAAGCCAGTCAAAATAATTTTGGTGGTTTAGGAGATGTTGCTGGTACTGCTGATGCCGCGACGTTCCCCAGTGCCAGAATTGGTGTTCGCGCCCATATCCAACAATTAAAAGCCTACGCCAGTTTAGAACCTTTGGTGCAAGAACAAGTTAGCCCTCGGTTTCGGTTTGTCACGCGCGGCATTGCGCCTTTAGTTGGACAGTTAAGTGGACGCTGGTCAGCAGACCCCCAGTATGGCGATAAAATTCTAGCAGTTGTCAGGCGTCTGTATGAATCTGCTGGTTTGCTTTGAAGTTTTGTTGTTGGTTGTTGGTTGTTGGTTGTTGGTTGTTGTACCAATTTTCTGAAATCTTGATAGATATCTGGAGTACAGATTAAAGAAAAAAGGTTAGCTTACGATATGGGTAGGTTGGGTCAAGGTACGAGACCCAACATCTGACAAAAGAGCTGTCAACCTACAATTCATAACTAATCAACCGCACATGATACAATATAGTATTTCA
>DALYIW010000088.1:0-26661 GCA_031970155.1 Coleofasciculaceae cyanobacterium CTOTU46601
TACTATTCTTGCGGTGCATCCAGACTACCAGCGTCAAGGCTTGGGTCAATTCTTGCTGTATGCTTTGCTGCGAGCTGCCAAAAGGCGTAAGTTAGAGAGGGCAACCCTAGAGGTCAAGCCATCTAATCAAGCAGCGTTATCTCTCTACAAGAAATTTGGCTTCTCAGAAGCTGGACGACGGCGAGGCTATTACAAAGACACCGGTGAAGATGCCCTGATTTTATGGCGCGGGGGTCTGCAAGCGTTGGAATTTGAGGAAACTCTCACCAATTTTTACCAACAAATAGAACGTCAACTCGCCTTGTGGGGATGGCAAGCTCATACAGGGGACTTCTTTGGGATGGCTAATAAAGATTCTCGGCCAGATAGTGTTGACCCAAAGGCTTAAAACCCTTACTGAAAGGCTCAAATGACTACCAGAACACTCTCGATGAGCATCCCAAAATGATCGAGTAATCGTTAACTCCGAAACGTCATATTCCTAATATCCTCACTTCGAGGTAGGGAAATCCAGACAAATATTAGTGTTTCTGGCTGTCTCAAAACAGACAGTCAGAAAAATACCCTATGCTAAAATCACTGTAAACGGGCACGCAACAGGTGATGGAAATACGCCATGTTTGAACGCTTTACAGAAAAAGCCATTAAGGTGATCATGCTGGCCCAGGAAGAGGCACGTCGCCTGGGGCACAACTTTGTCGGCACGGAGCAAATCCTCCTGGGTTTGATTGGAGAAGGAACTGGCGTCGCTGCCAAAGTCCTCAAGTCGATGGGAGTTAATCTAAAAGATGCTCGTATCGAAGTGGAGAAAATCATTGGCAGGGGTTCCGGCTTCGTTGCGGTAGAAATTCCGTTTACCCCCAGAGCCAAGCGCGTTCTGGAGCTATCGCTAGAAGAAGCTCGCCAGCTGGGGCACAACTATATTGGTACGGAACATTTGCTTTTAGGGCTTATCCGGGAAGGGGAAGGAGTCGCGGCGAGAGTCCTGGAAAATCTGGGAGTAGACCTGACTAAGGTGAGAACTCAGGTAATCCGGATGCTGGGCGAGACGGCGGAGGTGACGACAGGACCTAGCGCTGGTCGCACAAAAACTCCGACTCTTGATGAGTTTGGCTCGAATTTGACTGTAATGGCAAGTGAGGGCAAGCTTGACCCAGTAGTAGGACGAGCCAAGGAAATTGAACGAGTAATCCAGATTTTGGGACGCCGTACGAAAAATAACCCGGTTTTGATTGGGGAACCAGGTGTTGGGAAAACGGCGATCGCAGAAGGTTTAGCCCAGCGGATTGCTAATAATGATGTCCCGGATATTCTAGAGGAAAAGCGGGTCGTTACTCTCGATATTGGCTTGCTGGTGGCAGGCACTAAATATCGGGGTGAGTTTGAGGAGCGCCTCAAGAAAATCATGGATGAGATTCGTCAAGCTGGGAACGTCATCCTGGTGATTGACGAGGTTCATACGTTGATTGGTGCGGGTGCTGCTGAAGGAGCGATTGATGCGGCAAATATTCTCAAGCCAGCTTTGGCTAGAGGGGAGTTGCAGTGCATCGGTGCGACGACGCTAGATGAGTACCGTAAGCATATTGAACGGGATGCGGCTCTAGAGCGTCGTTTCCAACCTGTAATGGTGGGTGAACCGACGGTTGAGGAGACGATTGAAATTCTATATGGTTTGCGTGAGCGCTATGAGCAACATCACAAGTTGAAAATCTTGGATGAGGCTCTAGAAGCGGCGGCGAAGCTAAGCGATCGCTACATTAGTGACCGTTATTTGCCGGATAAGGCGATTGACTTGATTGATGAAGCGGGAAGTCGGGTTCGTTTGATTAATTCCCAGCTGCCTCCAGCGGCGAAGGAGTTGGATAAGGAGCTGCGTCAGGTTCTTAAGGAGAAGGATGACGCGGTTCGTTCCCAAGACTTTGACAGGGCTGGGGAATTGCGCGATCGCGAAATGGAAATCAAGGCGGAAATTCGCGCGATAGCGACGAGCAAGAAGCCTGATACTGGCACGGAAGACCCAGGGCCTTTTGTGGATGAGGAAGACATTGCACAAATTGTGGCATCTTGGACGGGTGTTCCGGTGAATAAGCTCACCGAATCTGAGTCAGAGAAGCTGCTGCACATGGAAGATACTCTGCATCAGCGTCTGATTGGTCAAGAGGATGCGGTGACGGCGGTGAGTCGAGCGATTCGTCGTGCTCGTGTGGGATTGAAGAATCCAAATCGTCCGATTGCTAGCTTCATCTTCTCAGGTCCTACTGGGGTGGGTAAGACGGAACTGGCGAAGTCTTTGGCGTCCTACTTCTTCGGTTCAGAAGAAGCGATGATTCGCCTAGATATGTCGGAATACATGGAGCGTCATACGGTTTCTAAGCTGATTGGTTCGCCTCCAGGGTATGTGGGTTACAACGAAGGCGGGCAGCTGACTGAGGCGGTGCGGCGTCGTCCTTATACGGTGGTGCTGTTCGATGAAATCGAAAAGGCTCACCCTGATGTCTTCAACATGTTGTTGCAGATTTTGGAAGATGGGCGTCTGACTGATGCCAAAGGTCGTACGGTGGACTTTAAGAACACGTTGCTGATCATGACAAGCAACATCGGTTCTAAGGTGATTGAAAAAGGCGGCGGCAGCTTGGGCTTCGAGTTCAGTGAAAATCAAGCGGAATCTCAGTACAACCGCATCCGTTCACTGGTTAATGAGGAACTGAAACAGTACTTCCGCCCAGAGTTCTTGAATCGCTTGGATGAGATTATCGTCTTCCGTCAGCTGAATCGGGAAGAAGTCAAGCAAATCGCGGATATCATGCTCAACGAGGTGTTTGGTCGCCTTCAAGACCAGGGAATCGTTCTGGAGGTTACGGAAGCCTTTAAGGATCGGCTGGTGTCAGAAGGCTACAACCCCAGCTACGGGGCACGTCCTCTGCGTCGAGCAATCATGCGCCTGTTGGAAGATGTTCTAGCAGAGCAAATCCTCGGTGGCAGTATCAAGGAAGGAGATACTGCGATCGTGGATGTGAATGAAGACGGAAATGTGTTTGTCCGCCCCGGTGAGAAGCGAGAGCTATTGCCTCAAGCGGCTGAGTAGTTGAGGGTAAAGAGTAAAGGGTTACGTATGAGGAAGCTCATTTCTTAATCCCTTACTCCTTCCTTAATACACTCATGATTAAATTAGACGGTAGAGAGGGTCAGCCTTCTCTACCGTTTTTATATGCCAAGAGTGGTTATTAGTTATTGGTTATTAGTCAAACAACAAACAACGAACAACAAACAACGAACAACAAACAACAAACAACAAAATGTTTATTTGCCTAATTGCAGACTATGGTACAGGCGACCCAGCTTTTGCTGAGGTCATGCAGCGTTTGATGATGGCGTTGCCTACAGCACAAATCAACTTACTATCTGTTCCTCCGTTTAGTACCCTAGCGACTGGTTTCTGGATTGCTCAACTTGGACTCAACCCTGGCCCTGAAGAACGCTTGATTTATCACAATTGCGCTCCTCGCCGAGATGACAAAGAAGCCAGACGAGACAATGAGGGTGAGGGATTAACGTATGCCTTGCTGTCCAATGGTGTGAAAGTAGTTGGCGTGAATGCGGGTTATACGCTTTCTTTTATCAAGAATCATTCACAAGCCCTGCATATTGTCAATGTGTCTAGAGGAGGGTCACAGTTTCGATCGCGAGATGTATTTCCGGGTGCTGCGGCTGCGATCGCTCAAGGTGATTTTAGTCTGGTAGGAGATACTTTGAAGCCTGAGCAAATTCCTGATGCTCCGAGCGATCGTGTGGCATGGATTGATGGCTACGGTAATATCAAAACCACAATTCCCGCCTCGACTGTGAATCTGGAACCCGAAACTAAGGTGGTGATTCGGATTGGGGATGTAGTGAGTGATGCAGTGTACTCAGATGGTAGTTTTCGGGTGCCGGAGGGAACTCTAGCGTTTTCACCAGGGAGTTCTGGTTGGTCTACACATGAGGGTGGAGAACCCGTGCGCTGGATGGAGCTATTTCTGCGCGGTGGCAATGCCTGGGAACGATTTGGTAAGCCGCGTGTGAATCAGTTGGTGACGCGGATCGGTTGAAGGGCTAGGACTGAGGTAGGGGCGATCGCAATCGCCTTTACCAAGTTCCTAGTCCCTTGCGGGATTGTCTGAGAGGGGCTTCGTCGTGGATCAGCTGTAGGATGAATCGGTGTGAGGTGATTTTGGAGAGGATAGCGATAGAGGAGCTACGCTATTTACTGTTGAATCAGCTTAAACTGCTGTTCCTGGATGGGTGTGCATGAACCCACTTTGCCCATGTTTGCATTTGGAATAGCGCCAATTTTTGTACCATCTACTTCAAAGCATTGTTTAACTCCATTTGGAGGAGTTGCATGGAGTTCAAAACGCATATATAGGACTTACGCAAATTTTCGTTTGAACCGCCATATGTAGGGGTGAACGGCCGTTCACCCCTACTATATGTGGTATCCATGCGTAAGTCCTGATATAGTCATTCCCATCTTGAATCAGCCGAAACTGCTCTTCTTGGATGGATCTACATGAGTTTACTTTAACTATGAAGTCATGTATGGTCTAATCCATTTTCCGGAATCTTTTGATGAGAAGGAGCAGCTTCAGGCATTTATTGATGTTGCTCCTAAGTTAATTGTTCGTGCGCCAGACTGGACAAAAACTCTCCATTACCGAATCCTCAATGATGACCCATCTCGTGCTTTATATAAGGAACTTTTGCATTCAAGTAACTCTGAAAGTCGGGATGTTGTATACCAATTACTAAAAGAAATTGCAGCCAATGAATCTCCTCCTCTGTCCTTACGCGCTGAGTCTGTTCTGACCGAAGATGCAACGCGTGGTTAATTAACCAGAATAGAGCTTATGAAGCAAGGCGATCGCACCTGCTACTCACACACAAATGCGATCGCCTTTTCTTTCAATCTCAATGGGAGTGATCGTTTCGATACGGCTAACACAATCATGCGATCGCCTATCATGCAGTAGGATATCGATGTGCGATTGCCTTTGGCACCAGCGTTAGCTCTCGCGAGGCGTGACGCTAGCTGATCGCGCTACATACAGAATATGCGATCCCCCTCAAAATCTCAAGCCGCAACGAAGACAACTCCTCATCTGGTGGTGGTTCACCCAGGTTAGTTGTAGTCCAATCGGTAACAAAGATTTTAAGGTGAATCTCAATGCTTGAAGACTTTCTCTCAAATTCCGAAGAAATCCCTACTATCTCTGCATCCAGTCAGGCTCCCTCTCCATCCACCCCAGAGCGAGAAGCCGTGCAAATCCTGGTCATTGGCTCTAAGCAAGGCGTGACTAACATAGAAGCCCCTTTATCATCCCAGACTAAAGCCTTCAAATGCTAATTCCTACACCATCAGACTGGTGTTTTTGTATCCACTCTCGATGTTTTTGGGTAAGTCGCTGATTATCATCAACCCACCAAATCCAGATATGGGTATCAAGTACAATCATTGGAGTACTTCCCAATCTTCCACCGCAACAGGCTCAGTTGGGTCATCGTAGCGAATTACCGTGCCCTGCAAGGGATAAGGATTTGATGCTGGATGGGGTGAACGACGTTCTAAAATAATAACTTCAACCGTATCCCCAGCTTGGAAAGGTATACCCCGCAGTATTAAAGTTCCAGTTTCAGTCAAAATAGTCTCTATTCGGTGTGCATTCATTGTTTCTATAAACTTTTTTTCCTTACTATAGTAGGTTGTCTCGTACTTGTGGGAGATAACCCTGTTTGTTGGGCATTAGGCATCAGGCATAGCCAATTCATACCGCATCCTAGTTTTAGACCCCCTTTTTGGTAAACCACACAATGAAAGTAGAGACGTTCCGATGGAACGTCTCTACAACTAGAAAGAAAGAGGCTGTAAAAGTGGATTTGGTATTAAATGCCCGCAAGCGTTTGTGCCAATTAATTAGTTATCAAGCTGCCAACTTCTTACTATTATTAGGCAGAGTTTACAGCCCACTAAGCCATGCCTGGTTAATTGACTTAGCTCTGGACTGACAGGCGCGTGCTAAAGACTCTAACTGAAAACGTGTTACTACAGGGTTTGGTTCAGTTGGCTGGCTGGCTTGTTTAGCTGACTGCTTACACACGTTATAAAAGAACGTATCTGAGTCACTTGAGTTATGTATCTGACGGTTTTGAGTGGCAACAGCTACGACTTTTCCACTATCAGCAACTGGCGGTTTCTGAGATTGAGCGAAGAGGGACTTGAAAGCTTGATGACTGGATGTTGACATTGAGGATTGTTGTGCGTTACATCCAACCAACAAACTTAGCGCACCTACTGCGATAAATAGCTTTCTCATGTCACTTCCTTCAAAACTCTTTTGTTGCTAGTTATTTCAGTCTCGAAGGCTCAGGTGTGCGATCGCGTTAGTGTAACGTCTAACTTGATGTATAAATTTTGACCACACCCCTGACAGTAAACTTCTTGCATAAATAGCTAGGTTAAGGGTGATGAGTACTATAGCTGCTGAGCAGACACTAACTGTTGCACGGGGTTTACTGTGACACTACACACCATCAAAACAGCTCGACTTCGACTTCGCCCCTTTACGCTAGAGGATGTAGACGACTTTCACCGCCTTTTGATTGAGCCGGATGTCCGTAAGTATCTGTGTGATGATCAGGTGCTTTCCAGGGAGCAGGCAGCGTCTTTCATTGACGGAAGCCTTGCTTCTTTTGAAACTAACGGCTTCGGACTTTGGGCTGTGCTTCCTCATCAAGAGGATAGCCTAATCGGTTTCTGTGGATATTGGTTTTTTTACGACCCGCCAGAGTTGCAACTGATGTACGGCATTGCACCAGATCATTGGGGCAAGGGATTAGCGACAGAAGTTGCCAGAGTGATGATTCAATACGGTTTTGAAGAGTATTCGTTTGATCGCATCATCACAAATGCAGATGCGCCAAATTTAGCATCGTTACGGGTGATGGAGAAAGCTGGGATGACCTTCGAGAAGCGCGTATGTATTAACGGTCTGGATCTGGTGTACTATGCGATCGCACGAGAAGCATTTCAGCCAGATGAGTCACTCTATCAAATAACACTTTAGCCTGCGGACGCCTCAAGCTTACGCCCCAAGAGCCAGTAGGTAGTCATTTCCCCCTTGCCCTTAACCGCGATCGCACCTCGCGACTCCAACTTATACTTATCCTTCAATCGCTCATAAGTAGCCGCCGTTACGTGAATATGCCCTGGTTGTCCATGTGACTCCATGCGAGAGGCAATATTAACTGCATCTCCCCACACATCATAGGCGAATTTCTTAATACCAATCACTGCTCCTACCACAGGCCCTCCTGTGTTGATGCCGATCCGGAGGTGAAGAGGTTCCCCATTAGGCCAGTGGAAGTCTTGAATCGCTTGCTGCATATCCAGTGCCATTTCAGCAATAGCTTCGGCATGATCTTTTCGCGGCATAGGCACGCCCCCTCCCACAAAATAAGAATCCCCAATAGTTCTAAGTTTCTCAACACCATGCTGCTCAACTAGCTGATCAAAGGTAGAAAATACCTGATTCAACAAGCTGACTACTTCTGTAGGAGGCATAGGACTGGAATTAGGAGTAAATTTAGCGATATCAGCAAACAAAAACGTAGCTTCCTCGAATTGGGCAGGCGTAGCACTTTGTTTTTGTTTCAACTCCTCAACGATCACAAACGGCAAAATATTCAGTAATAAGCGCTCTGACTTTTCCTGTTCTTTCCGCAGTGCATTTTGCAGCGCCTGGATGTTCAGATGATTCTGAACGCGAGCAAGTACTTCTTGACTTTGAAACGGTTTTGTGATGTAGTCTACGCCTCCAACAGTAAAAGCTTTGACCTTATCCAACACATCATCTAAAGCACTAATAAAAATTACGGGAATTTCCTTAGTTTGATTATCCGCTTTCAGATGTTCACAGACCTCATAGCCATTCATATCTGGCATATTGATGTCGAGTAAAATCAAATCCGGCGGCGCTGCCTGTGCTGATTTCAGGGCTATGCGTCCATTCAGGGCTTTACCAACTTCGTATCCCTGCTCCATCAAAATTGTTGATAACAGACGCAGGTTGTTAGGCGTATCATCCACGATCAGGATATTGCCTCGTGGGGTGTCAGGTTGATTGCTATTCATTCAAATATTGAAAATTACGAGCTAAGACGTTACACCATGTATGATTCGGCAAATAGATGGCCGAGTCGGGATGCACCCCGATTGCCCCAAAGTAGCAGCGATGGAAGCGATCGCACTTCTAGTTTCTACCATTGTGGCGCTGCTGCCAGCATTGCTCCGGCTGATTCAGAATCCAAGGGCTTAGAGAAAAAGTATCCTTGACCAAAGTCGCAGTTGATGGCTCTAAGTTGAGCTAACTGATGTTCTGTTTCGACTCCCTCAGCGATCGCACTCATGCCCAAACTACGAGCAAGGGTGACAATCGCCTGAACAATCTCTACATTCTCCCCAGTCTCACCGAGTCGGCGGACAAAGGATTGATCAATTTTTAACGCATCAACAGGAAAGCGGTGCAGGTAACTCAAAGAAGAATAGCCAGTGCCAAAGTCATCAAGCAACAGCTGAATCTGACGTGATTTGAGTTGCTTGAGAATGTTAAGAGCCGATTCATCGTTTTCCAGAAGTGCGCTTTCGGTAATCTCTAGCTTTAATGTATGGCTATTGAGTTGAGTTTGGGCAAGAATTTTATCAATTTGTTCGAGCAGATTGGGTTGCCAAAATTGCTTAACAGAAAGATTGACGCTGATTGCTAATGGCAGATGGGCAGTAAATTGATGCTGCCAACTGTGCATCTGGCGGCAAGCTTCCTGCAAAACCCATGCTCCCAAAGGCTCAATTAACCGGGTTTCTTCAGCAATTGGGATGAATTCCAGCGGAGAAACAAAGCCACGTTCAGGATGACGCCAGCGCACGAGAGCCTCAAATCCGGCAATTGTGCCAGTGGTTAGGGATACAAGGGGTTGGTAGTACACAACAAATTCTTGACGCTCTATTGCTCGCCGTAGATCGGTTTCCAACAGCAAGCGAGCTAAGGCGCGATCGTGCATACCTGTGTCAAACACCTGATAACGACCCTTACCCAACTCCTTTGCTCGATACATTGCCGTGTCAGCGTCCCTCAGGAGGTGTTCTGGTTGATTGTAATCTGCTGTACCCAAAACAATGCCAATACTGGAATTGATGAAGACTTCTTGTTTGCCCAGATAAAACGGTAACGTGAGTGCTTGTTGGAGTTGTTCGACTATAGCGATGCAAGCGTTCAGATCTGGGATATCCTCCAAGAGAATTGTGAACTCGTCTCCCCCCAAGCGAGCCAGGGTATCGACTGGAGCAAGGAATGATTTTAATCGTTGAGCGACTCCAATCAACAGTTGATCTCCTGCCAAATGACCCAAGGAATCATTGACTACTTTAAAGCGATCGCAATCTAGAAATAGCACTGCAAACTGATAATTTGGCTGCTGTTTGGCACATTTGAGTGCTACTCTCAGTCGATTTATGAAAAAAGTTCGATTAGGTAGGCCTGTAAGGGCATCGTGCAGCGCCATGTGCATCAGTTGCTTTTGGGCTTTCTTGCGCTCACTGATTTCTTTTTCCAGTTCTTGATTAGCGGCTACTAGTTGAGTAGTGCGCTGGAGAACTCTTTGTTCGAGTTGAGCATTGAGCTGACGAACTTCTGTCTCTGCCTGCTGGCGATACCTTACAGCGGCTTGGCTAATGGAAATTTCTTGCTGTAAGCGTAAATTTTGCTCTTGGAGTGATAAGCGCAGACGTGCGATCGTTAGTTGATTCTCGACACGAGCTAAAACTTCTTTACCCTGAAATGGCTTACTAATATAATCTACCCCGCCGACTGTGAAGGCTTTAACTTTATCCCACACTGCATCAAGTGCGCTGATAAAAATCACGGGAATGTCTTTAGTTTGGTCATCCGCTTTTAATTGTTCACAGACCTCGTAGCCATTCATCTCTGGCATACTGATGTCCAGTAAAATTAAGTCTGGTCGAGCTGTCTTGGCAGCAATTAATGCCATCTGTCCATTGAGTGCTTTACCAACTTCATACCCTTGCCTAGTCAGCAAAGTGGATAAAAGCCGTAAATTGTCTGGTGTATCGTCAACAACGAGAATGTTTCCTCGTAGGGTATCAGGGTAATTGGTATTCATTACTTAAGCTTGAGTTTTACTAGACTCGCGAAGCTTAGAACGTCAATCTTTCACGGACAGGACTGACCCATGGACACACATATAGTAGGGGTGAACGGCCGTTCACCCTTACAACTAGCGGTTCAAAAGGAAATTTGGGTAAGTTCTGATGGGGTTAACGTTTCTATCTTTCGCGTGATATACCCTGATAACGAGTATTTTTAGAATCAATCACTGTAATATCAAATAGCTAAATGCTTGCTACAGATACTCCCCGATCCCCCCATGCCCCCCTTAAAAAGGGGGGAGAAAATTCTTAAAGTCCCTCTTTTTAACCCTGATGCGAGGGGGATCTACAATATGTCGCATTCTTTTTTCTATTTGATATAAAGATTCACCTCATAAAAATCTGTGGTAAACCCATGCCTTTCAAAGATGGGAAGGATAGTTGGTCGCCACCCCTTATTTGTTGTTGATTGAATGTTGAAAAAATACAAACAACCAATAACTAAAAATAAACAAAAAAATAGCTCTAATTGCTTAGAGCTAACTTAGATTCTCTAGCCTGGGCTGATTGAATTAAATCTATGACTTGATTGAACAGAAAGTTATTTGCCCACTCCTCTAAAGTGTTAGCTAGAGGAGCATGAGCTGCAGGAATTTGCTCAATCAACTGAATAATTACATGATCCAAGCACTTAAGCGCCGCCTCATGTAGTTGTGCTACCCAATCCCTCGGCATTTGGGACAAGTGAAAATCGAGGGATTGATTAGAACAATCTTCTTGCATTTCATCAGTCCTTAACTCACCCTGAATTCTCTCTTTTTTCTCTTTGGTTCCTGACTCTTCATAGAGATAGCGCACTCCTAAATGTTGAGCGATTTTTTGCACCAGCACTTCTTCTCGGAAAGGCTTACGCATGAAGTCATCACAGCCTGCCGATAAAATTACAATTCGGTCTTGTTCTAAGGCGCTAGCTGTCAGGGCAATAATTACAGTTGCTTGCCCTTTAAGATGCGATTTAATCCGTTTAGTGGCTTCATACCCATCCATCACGGGCATCCGCATATCCATAAATATTAAGTGCGGTGAGTGCTTCGACCAAAGTGCAATAGCTTCTTTACCGTTTTCCGCTTCGTAAACCTCAAAGCCTACAGATGTTAGCATTTTGACTAACAACAAACGATTGGCGGGCTGATCCTCAACAACCAGGATGCGGTAATTCGGTTGGTTAGGTGCTAATCCCATTACCTTGCGACTTTCTTGGGGTATCTTAATTTCAGTAGCTTTAGACAGTTCAAGCTGGATATCAAAGGCAAAGGTTGTTCCCTTATCTAGGGTACTGCTGACGGTAATATCTCCTCCCATCAGGTGCACAAATTTTTGGCTAATTGCTAAACCTAATCCTGTTCCTTCTAGTGATTTCCGCCCTGTTTCTGTTTGTCCAAAGGTAGTAAACAATTTGTCCACTTCCTCTGGAGCAATGCCAGGCCCAGTGTCTTCAACTTCAAAGTGAATTGTTTGTTGTTTGTTGTTTGTTGTTTGTTGTTTGTTGTTTGGCTTGCCCTGAGCTTGCCGAAGAGTCGAAGCTTTGCCGATGTGTCGTTGGGTTGTTTGTTGTTTGTTGCTATTAACTGCTGACACTCGGAGCGTTACAGTTCCCGTTTGAGTAAATTTAATTGCATTACCCAAGAGGTTAATCAATATTTCACGCAACTTACGTTCGTCGGTCTGCACATATTGAGGAACGTCTGAAGTGTAGTCAACAATTAGTTGTAAGCCTTTAGATAGGGCTTTGAGCTGGAGCATATCTTTAAGACTATCTAGCAAGCGTTGCAGGTCAAAGCTATTCTTATTGAAAGTGACTCTGCCTGCTTCAATTTTCGACATTTCCAGAATGTCGTTAATTAGTTCCAGTAAATGCTCACCAGAGCGACTAATAATGTCTAGATGTTGCTGCTGTTCTGTCGATAGTGATGAATCGCGACTCATCACTTGGGTAAAGCCCAGGATGGCATTAAGTGGAGTGCGTAGTTCATGACTCATGTTCGCCAGAAATTCACTTTTAGCTTTGTTGGCAGCATCAGCGGCTTGTTTAGCAAGGTCAAATAGCTGAGATTGAGCCAAGAGCAAAACCTGCATATCGAGTAACCGATGCTGTCCATCTGCCAATTCAATCACGATAGGTTGATAAGCCGTAGGTGCTGGACGCTTGAGGGCAAGTTCTACTGCATCGTTGATAGAGCAAGTTGCACTCACTACTAGACACTTGTCTAGGCATGTCCCCACTCCTGTAACTCCTTGACTCTCGGCAATCATTCTACACAGGGATTCTATGGGGCGTCTCAGAAAAATTTCTACTCCATAAGGACGACTGAGCCACTCTAAGAATAAAGTCTTGGAGATCATGCCCATCAGTTGACCATCGGTGGCAGTGATCATGACCCCTGGTAGCTTTGGATTTTTCTTGAACTCTTGTGCTACCACCTCTCCTAATGTTGTTAAGCTAACTTGAAAGTTATGGCTGGGGAGATTTGCCAGCGTTGAATTAAGAGTTAGCTGATTTAGTTCTTGAGCAAACACAATTATGAACTCTTTGTCGCTAGGGTTTCACACTACTATTTGGTTGACGCATTTCCCTGGCTTTACAATGAACACAAGTACTAATTACCGGATTAATGATTGGGTGCCGAGTATATCCCAATTTTTCCTCAGTGTGCGATATTCTTGTCCACTAAGTTCTAAATGTTGCTCATGTCATCTGCACTACAAATGAGCAATTTATAAAACTGAGATGCTCCCTTTTATGCCTGCCATCATCCCTTTAATTTTAACTTGACTATAGGGATAGCTTTGTTGTATCAATTACTTCTTGTTTAAAGTTTTAAATTGAGTATAGATTAGCTTAATATTTGTTGCTAAGATACTCACTTTAAGCTAATTCTAGCAATAGATAAACGTCCTTGTGAAGCTAGTCAATCATAAACTGACGCTGTATTGCAGGTGTATTGCAGTCAAAACCCAGTAAGAATAATGCTTGATAATCATTTATGATTTTTGTGTATTACACTGATGAATGGCAATCACATATATATATGTCCAGGATGAGACAACTATTTTCATAAGCTCAAAAGTAGACTTTTTTGCTTAACCTAAACTTAGACATCTATTAATAGTTTAGTTATCTAGCCTTAATCTTTTTATAAGCGTTGATTGAATGACTATCCTGTTGACGTAACGCTTGGGCTAAATTCTTGTGAGTTATACAAGGTGGGGAAGGCATGGGAAACTAACCCTTAATGAAAGCAAAATTTACTCAATATTTGAACTTGTTGCGAAGTGATGAGGCAACTCTTGCCAGGGATTAAGCAATGCTGCTTTGCGATTGTCCAAAAGTTTTATAACTTCGTTAATGATGATTTTTGTCATATCAGTATTGCAGTTAGCAAGGAAATCTTCAGCAGAAATAGTTCCTTGAAAAAATTCTTGCGATCGCACTTTCAGTTGTCGAATCTCATCAAACCCAATGTACTTGACCACAAAGGTAGTTAACGGCGAATTTTTTAAGTCGTAAGTGTTACCATTACTTCGTCCCACTTCCAACAAATGCAACACTTCAATTTCCAGCTCAGTAGTTGGTTGATAGGGTTTGAGAAGGTCGGGAAAAGAATCTCCCAAGCGACCCACCGAAACCCCCGAATTAGGCAATTCTCCCATCATGATTGCCAGAGAAACATCCTGACCCAAACGCAACGACAGTGCCTCAAGAATAGCGTTAGTAACTAACTTGCTCTCCAAGTAAAGTCGCGCCACTTCAATATTCTTCTTTGCTTGCTCAACCAAACCTTGATAAATTTGGTCATCAGGCTCTCCTTGAAACTGTCTAAAAACCAGTTCTGGGGTGAGAAAATTCATAAAGCCTGCCATCTTTTGTATGGCTAATCGGTAATCACGAACTGTGTAAGAGCCGGATTTTTGGAGATTATGATTGGTTTCCGGTAATAAACTCCAAGTACCCGCTAAAAAAACAGCAGAACTCGGAGACGCAAAACCACCAACATCTCTGTTTGCTACTCTCACTGCCCGCTGGACTGTTTGAATAATGTCTTCGTCGCTCAATTGAAGATTGAACTGATTACTGGTTGATATCAAGCGCTGATACAAGAGTTCACTAGGACTTAAACCCGATTCTGAGCTTGAACGAAAGGGAACTGTAGCTTCTATACAAGCAGCAATTTGAATGATAAGTTTTGAGTTAAGAAAAGACTCCAGAACTTTAGCGGCAACGACGGCACTTAAAAATTCATTTTGTCCTGCTAGAGGAAGAAGCACCTGACCAGGAACAAGGTCAAATATCGCTGCGACTATCTCGAAACTAGAATCACTTGGTAACTCACTGGGCTTGCGAATAAACAGCTCTCCCCTATCCTCTTCAATAAAGGAAGCTAGGTAATAGGTAAGGTTGAAGTTTACACTGCCATCAATTTGCACATATACGATATCGTGAAATAAAGCGGCTAGTACCTCAATGGCATCTGTAGAGCCACCGACTTCAAAAATATGCTTGGTTGAATGAAAATAGCGCCAAGAGCCATTCATCGTTTTGACAATGAGCTGGGCAATTTTAGAAAGCTGGGTTGGAGAAACTTCAACCTCTAGCTGCTCTGTTGCCCAAAGTAGCTTTTCTAGACATTGTTGATGATTTTTTTCATTCATCTGAAGTATGAATAGGAAATATGAAGTGTAAAGGATGAAGTGTAAAGCACTACAGACAGTTAGATTCCGCTCCTCACATTTAATGTTATTTGGTGATAGGAGTCTGAAACTCCTTCCCAGTGAGGATGCGGTAAGCAGCTTAATTCTGGTGTAACGCCCTGCTACTGATCCAGAGAGTGCTGCGAGAACACTAACATACTTCATCCTTCAACCTTTATAAAGGCATTTCAGTCTTAAGTTGAAACATTTTAGGACTTATAGCAATTCTCTCGTGACGAGTACACTTAATTTGCCCTCAGCCTAGAAGACCGGTCTACAGAAACTAAGCTTGTCTGCACAGGTTACTTTTGTGCATCTTCACGCTAGAAATGGTACTACACGCTTAACTGGCTACAACCTCGCAATTTTTGGGAAAATTAGTTTTATTTTTCCTTCCCCTGGGTAAAGAGACAGCCTTCAGTACAAAGGCGGAGGCTCAGTAGATTTTCGGCAGATGAGGCGTAAATGCTACATTTAAACCTTTAATCCTTTATTTAAAGCTTTAGATTGACTTGTAGTATTTGTTTATTGGATGCACATCTGATCGTCAAGCTCACTACATCAATATTAACTTGAGAGCCAAAGCTCATTTCTCTTGAATGTATTTTGAATTACATTTTTTATAAAGTTTTTGTATTTTCTGGGTCAGTAAAAAATAACCTTTCTTCCTCTACTCCCTACTCCCTACTCCCTACTCCCTACTCCCTACTCCCTATTTTCAAAGCAGGTTTATTTAATAGGCATGAAAAAGGATGGCTTTTCAACCATCCCTATAAACTTATTTACTCAATCTGTTCAGAGTGATGAAATTACAACTGAGGGACGTATTGTTCTTTTTCCGGTACATCCGCGTACTCAGCTACAATTTGACGAAACTCTTGACCGTCAATCGTTTCCTTCTCAATCAACAGCTCTACTAAGCGGTCAATCACAACGCGATTTTCTCGAATGATCCGCCGTGCATCATCATGGCAATGCTCGACAATCTGGCGTACTTGCTCGTCAATCCTGGCAGCAACTTTCTCAGAATACTCAGACCTGGACATCAAACCGCCACCGAGAAATACTTCTCCTTCTTGGCTTTCCAGAGACATCGGGCCTAAGTCCGACATGCCAAAGCGAGTTACCATTTGCCGCGCCATGCCGGTGACTTGTTGCAGGTCACCACCTGCCCCTGTCGTTACTTCGGAGTCGCCAAAAATCTCTTCTTCGGCAGCCCGGCCACCTAAAGCTCCAGTGATTCGAGCCTTGAGTTGAGATCTGGTAATTAAACCTTGCTCTTCGTTAGGAGTAAACCAAGTCAGACCTTGTGCTTGACCACGAGGAATTAGGGTAACTTTTTGTACGGGGTCGTGGTCTTTTAGGAGAGTTCCAACGATCGCATGTCCCAATTCGTGGTACGCAATCAATCGCTTGCTCTTGCTGTCCACTAGTGGTGTGCCTTCCATTCCAGCCACAACCCGGTCAACGGCGTCGTTGATTTCCAGCATGGTAATAGCTTCTTTGCGACGGCGAGCAGTGAGGATTGCCGCTTCGTTGAGCAAGTTGGCTAAGTCTGCGCCCGTAAATCCAGGGGTACGCCGTGCGATCGCTTCTATAGAAATTTCCGGCGCAAGTTTCTTGTTGCGGGCGTGAACTTCCAAAATACCGATGCGGCCTTTCAGATCAGGAGCATCGACCACCACCTGTCGGTCAAAGCGTCCAGGACGTAACAGCGCTGAGTCTAAGACATCTGGGCGGTTGGTAGCGGCAATAATGATAATGCCGGTATTCCCTTCAAAACCGTCCATTTCAGTCAGCAACTGGTTGAGGGTTTGCTCTCTCTCATCATTACCACCACCAATACCAGCACCACGCTGTCTACCAACGGCGTCAATTTCATCAATGAAGATGAGACAAGGAGCGTTTTCTTTGGCTTTTTTGAACAAGTCGCGGACGCGGGAGGCACCTACTCCAACGAACATTTCTACGAATTCAGAACCTGAGATGCTAAAGAAGGGGACTCCAGCTTCACCTGCGATCGCTTTGGCGAGAAGAGTTTTCCCAGTACCCGGAGGCCCAACCAGAAGCACACCTTTAGGAATGCGTGCGCCCACAGCTGTAAAGCGTTCTGGTTGTTTGAGGAAGGTGACAACTTCTTGTAATTCTTCTTTGGCTTCTTCAATACCAGCTACATCGTCAAACAGAATGCCGGTTTTTGCTTCCATCTGGAACCGTGCCCTAGATTTCCCGAAGTTCATGGCTTGACCCGGGCCACCTGTAATATTGCTAGAACGACGGAAGAGGAAGAATAGCCCAGCAATCAAGAGAATCGGGAAAATTAAGTTCCCCAGCAATCCCCAAATTGCTCCATCATTACGAGCGGGATGGGAATCCAGAGTGATATTGGATTCTCTCAGCTTAGTGATTAGTTCTGGGGCACTTGATGGCAAGTCAACTCGTAGCCGTTGTATGCGGTTATCGAGTTCTGGATCGATCGCTTCAACAATTGCCGTCCGACCAGCATCATAGAGGTCAACACTGGTAACTCTCCCGGCATCCAGATACTCTAAAAAGCGACCATAAGTCATGCGAGTGCTAGCTGCGTTCCGCCCCATATCAGCAGCAGGAGTAGCAAACGCCCCTTGCCATAGGAAAAACCCAATAACAAGCGCAGGTAATGTCCAAAGTAATATGATTCTCCAAGAAATTTTCATCAGCGATTAGCCTCTAGATACTGGTCATAGATGCTGAAATCAGCCCTATGCGAACATTATGAAAAACAAAACTCAGCTTAAAAAAGTTGAATTAACCGAAAACTTTACCTTTTCTACTCGTCCATAGCCAAAACCATTAAGTTTTGACTTTAGTAAAGGCTAAGGCAAGTACTTGTAACGTTATCTTAATTAAATTTAACTTAATTCTCATGCTCTGAGCAACCGACTCTGGTCATGTCAATGATAAGCAAAGATAGAGGATATAATGGCAAAAATGTCAAGTATCAATAACTGTTGTTGGTTGTTAGTTGTTAGTTGTTGGTTGTTGGTTGTTTGTAGGGAAGTATTTTTACTTAAAGCGGTTCAGGGACAAGTTGAAACTGAGACTCCCAATCACCAATAACAAACAACAAATAACAAACAACAAATAACAAACAACTAAAGACAAACTGCTTTCTCGTCGCCGTTGTCTGAGTCAATAGGTAAAACGCTGTAGCTGCCCAAGATTTTGAGAACTTCTGTATGAGAGGCTAACTCTGAGAGTGCTTTCTGGACAGAGGGTTGAGAGGCATCAGCTTCTAAATCGATGAAGAAAAGGTACTCACCAAGCGATCGCTTTGTCGGACGAGACTCAATACGACTCATATTAATTCCTCGGCTAGCAAACACTTGAAGCGGGTTTACCAGGGCACCAGGTACATTAGCAGGCAAGCTAAAAGCCAATGAAGTATGACTGCCGCCCGGAGACGGTTGCTTACCCACTACCCAAAATCGAGTGCAGTTATCAGGATAATCATTGATACCAGACGCCAGGATTGGCAGATTGTAAAGCTGTGCCGCTCGCTCTGAGGAGATTGCTCCTACTGTCAAATCTTTGTCCACATCTTGTAGCGCCTCCGTTGTTGAGTTAGTGGGTACCAGTTGCGCTGATGGTAGAAACTTCTCTAGCCATCCCTGACACTGGGCTAAAGCTTGCGGATGCGAATAAACCGTTTGAATTGCTTCTAGGCTTGAGGCTCGTGACAATAGAGTATGTCTGATCGGCAAGACTAGCGCTTGTTGAATTTGTAGTGTATCTAGTTGCCATAGTGTATCCAGTGTTGTCGCCACACTGCCTTCTATCGAATTTTCTACCGGGGCAACTGCCAGATCAGTTCGTCCTTGTGCTACTGAATGCAAGGTTTGAGCAATGCTGGGGCATGGACATAACAAAGACTCAACACCGCTTTCGGTTGTAAGCTTCTGAACGTAAGCCAAGGTAGCGGCTTCTGCATAAGTGCCTGATGGACCTAGATGTGCAATGGAAACTGGCATAAATTAGGCTCAACCTCATGTTTTTTAAAGAGGGAGTCGGGAGTCGGGAATCGGGAGTCGGGAATCCCGATCAATAAATTTAGGGGATTTGGATATCGATACCTTATGTAGTCGAACCGGGCTTGTCCACGCAATTGTTTCCTTTTTTCGCCACGGATAAATCCGGGGGCTTTTTTCCCAACGGGGAGTAGGGTATTTCTGTCTTTCCCCAACTCCCGACTCCCCACTCCCGACTCCCTTCTTCAGTAAGTCTTGAAGGATTAAGTTATTTGCGCTGTCTCATAATAAACCCCTGTTTACAGCGAGACACTAGCAGTAAAATAAGAGGTCTGCCTCGAATCGTTAAAAAACTGTAAAGTGAAGTTAACTAAAATTAAGTAATAAGCTTACCGCTTCTATCTTTATGAACAGCCAGTTTATTGCATCCCAGTCTGTGGAAATTACCGTGCCGGAGCAATCGGTGCCGATTCAGCATTATTTACGGCAGCCTCAACGATTAGTACATGCGATCGCAGACAGCAATCTGATCGAGCAACTGAGTCAAGAGCGTTTTCGCCTGAAAATGCGTCCCCTAGACTTTATGTCGTTAAAATTTCAACCTAAAGTAGATCTGAAAGTGTGGGCAGACTCGGACGGCACAGTTCACCTGACTTCTACTGGCTGCGAAATTCTGGGATTAGATTATATTAATCAACGCTTTGCACTTGACTTGAAAGGGATACTTTATCCCTTTCACAGCAATGGAGTTACCAAACTCAAAGGAAGAGCAGATTTAAAAGTAAATGTTGATGTGCCACTTCCCTTTTCCCTTACTCCCAAGCCAATTATAGAAACTACGGGTAATGGTTTGCTCAAAAGTGTTTTGCTCAGGATTAAGCAAAAATTAATGCACCAATTGTTATTGGATTATCGTCAGTGGGCAAACCAAAACACCCAGACAAGCATTCCTCTTGAGCCACAGAAGCTTTCACCCCAAAGAGTTGAAGGTTGGTAGATTGAAAGTTCTAACCTTTAACCTTCAAACCCACCTGACAGGGGCTAAAAGACATACGGTGTAGGCGTGAAGCACCATGATGTTGCAGCCCTAGTAAATGTCGTTGTGTACCATAACCCTTATTTGCCACCAAATCATAGTTGGGATACTTAGCGGCCAACCGAGTCAATAACTCATCGCGCCACACTTTTGCAACAACACTCGCCGCCGCAATTTGCAGCGATCGCTCATCTCCCTTAACCATCGTTTGTTGAGGTATCGGTAAGTTCGGAAGAGATTGTTTACCATCAACCAGGCAAATATCGGGCTGTACCTTCAGCTTAAGAACAGCCCGTTTCATCGCTAACAGTGATGCTTGCAATATATTAATCTGGTCAATTTCAACGCTGGTGGCATAACCAATTCTCCAATCAAGTGCTAGTCCTTGAATATCTTGAGCTAGCCTAAGGCGTCGTAGAGCAGATAACTGTTTGCTGTCTCTAACACCTGCAAGTGCCAGCCGCGGCAGAGCAGATGCTGGTAGAATCACTGCCGCCGCTACTACTGGACCAAACAAAGCACCCCTACCTACCTCATCTACACCAGCTACCAACCTTTGAGAGTTAGATAAATCTGGCAATTCGCAGAGGTTAAGTTCCCACTTAGGTTCGTCCTCGACAACGCCAGTGGTATCTTTTTTTTTCTCTATCGGCACGTCCTTGGCTCCCTCGCAACACGAAGACGCTTCGTGCATCTGATGAACCTCAATTTAGCATTCAGAAGCTGTCGTATCCTCCCTCTCCGTTAGCGGAAGATCGGCGACGACGGCGGCGGACTAGAAGACTGCTGCTGTCTACGTCTGTTTCTGTATTAGGTGTAGGCTCAGTTACTGTTTCTGTGACTGGTGTCTCGGCAGATGAAGTTACTGAGACTATTTCTGGCGGCTCTGCTTCGTCTGAGGCAAAAGATTCTGTTGGTGCCTCTTGATAAGATTCCACTGATGTGTGATTTGGAGTCTCGGTTTGGGCTGATTCTCCAGGAAGTACTACAGAGAGAATCACTGACTTAGGATTTTTTACCTCTCTGTTCAACCGTACCAGAGGAGAAACTCCCATCAAAGCATAGACATCCTGTTCTTCTGGAGTCATCTCAATGGCAATTACTTCAGGTGGTTCAATCTCTTTAGACGTTTTGATCAGCTGAGGTTTTCCCACTCGTTCTGATGGCTCTAATACGGGAGTTCGTCCCGCTACTGGCAACTCTTTGGATGGTACTGGCTCTCGCTGCGATAGAAAAGCCACTGGTGTGCTGTCGCGACTCAGTGACACTCGTTCTTCGCTATCGCTTCGCGTCAGGTTAATGCTATCAACCTCCAGTATGGGTTCCGACTTCAGCTGAAGCACTGGTGTTGGCCGAGAACTCACCTTGGGAACGGGTTCCTCTTTGGGTACTGGTTCATCGAGACGACGGCGGCGGCGACGGCGATTATTATTTAGCCCACCTCGCTCGTGATAGCTGGGATGATTCACAAAATCGAGGTCATCAGCGTCATCGACAGCAGCAATATCCAAGGGTTCAGCAAACTCTGGCGGCCGAGATTCCCTTTCTCTAAACATCGTGGGAACGGGAAGGGTTGGCTCTACTATCTCCTTAACCAGGCGCTCAGATTCACCGGGAAGACGTACTACATGTCCTAAACCACCGCAGGTAGCGCAGGGTTGACTAAATAACTCGTATATGTTTTGACCTTGGCGTTTGCGGGTCAGTTCTACTAAGCCGAGTTCTGAAAGTTGGGCAATTTGGGGTCTGGCTTTGTCTCCTTTTAAGGCTTTGTTGAAGTGTTCCAGTACCTGTAACTGGTCTCGCCGTGCGTCCATGTCAATGAAGTCAACGACAATTACGCCAGCTAGGTTACGCAGGCGCAGTTGACGAGCAATTTCTGTGGCGGCTTCGCAGTTAGTCCAAAGGACTGTTTCTCTGGCTGTAGCCGATCGCGTAAAGGAACCTGAGTTAACATCAATCACCGTGAGAGCTTCGGTCGGTTCGATGATAATGTAGCCACCTGAAGGCAGATCGACTCTAGGTTTGAGCGCTTCTCGAATGGCGGCATTGACCCGGAAGTAATCGAGAATGGGAATGCGATCGCGGTGATGGTCGATTAATACGCCCTCTGGCATACGACCTCCACTCCAGTTCACCAAGTGCTGCTTGACTCGCTTTACCCCGGTGTGGGAATCGACCACAATCCGATTCACATCTCCCGTATACATATCCCGGAGGACACGCTGAATAAAATCATCATCTCGGTTGAGTAGTGCTGGTGCCCTGGTAGAATTCGCCTCTTGCTGGATTGCTTCCCACTGTTTTTGCAGCGCCTCTAAATCTTCGATGATTGCTTCTTCGGCTCTTCCCTCGGCTTCGGTTCGCACCAACAACCCCATTCCCGCTGGCTTAATTAGCACAGCTAGCGCCCTGAGACGGTTGCGCTCGCTGTCACTCTTAATCCGCCGCGATAAATTGACACCTCGTCCGTAAGGCATCAGCACCAAATAACGACCGGGTAGGCTAATGTTTCCGGTAAGCCGGGGGCCTTTATTGCCCGTCGGCTCCTTCATCACTTGCACCAATACTTTTTGCTGAGGTGTTAACAGTTCGGTGATCGCACCAGCACTGCGCTTGAGTCGTAACGGGCCTAGGTCAGTGACATGAATAAAACCATTGCGATCGGCATCCCCAATGTTGACAAAAGCAGCATCTATCCCTGGTAAGACATTTTCTACAATGCCCAGATAAATATCACTAACCTGGTGGCTACCCGTGGCAACAACGAGTTCTTGAATTTGATCTTCCCAAAAGACGGCAGCAAGCCGATGTTGCTCTGCAATAATAATTTGCTTTGGCATTCAATTTCCTCAAAAATTTGCAGCAGGCTTAGGCATCCAGACTTTTTGTCTCTCTGGCTGTGGCTACCCAAAATAACTGTGTTTGCGAAAAATCTAACTTCACCTGAAAAAAAGAGATTTTTTAGTGATCTGGGAGTGACTATATGCAACTGCCACTCACCTCAGTCAACCCTTCCTAATGCAAGTGGTAGCCAACACCATGCCTTTTCATAAAAATTGACACTTCCATTGGCTAGCGTCACGCCGGACTATAATGTCCCGCCAGCTCCTCCTCAAGCTGCTACGTTAACGCTAACGCTTTAGTGAGGTTAGCGAGAGGTCACGACGACACTCAAGAGCGTTGCTAACGCTGTGTTAACGTTAGTCCCGTTAGCACAGCGTTAGCGGCACCAAGCCCAGGCAATCGCACCATGCCAGACTAACATCGACGCTTATTCCGGACTACATCCCATTACGCACGTTAACGCTTTGCTATCGCTATGAAGAGCGCAAACGCTAACACTACATGGGATTGCTGGCTTAACCAGTCGGTTTACCTGAAAGACTTGAATCTTTCAAGCCGAGGTTTGCCTTTGCTCAAGCGTTAATCCCGGCGTACCCCACCGTACTCATGCTTTGATTTTGTTTCTTCCTGGACTCACGCTCACTGGTTAGGTGGCATTGCTTCAGTATCGTTGATACCTCTTATCGCTGGAATCCAGGTTTCACACTACGCGCTTCAATTTAGCACGATATACCTACTAGGTTTTTGGATTCATCCTATCCCTAGGAGGATTAGACTTTCTGGTTCAGGCTCTCTAAGGAGTGAGTAGAAAGTCTTGAATATCGGAGCAGTTACGTGGAGTATCTATCGCTAGTTTACACTGATATAACTCGATGGAACCTCTAATCATAACTGTTCCTATGATGGTGTATTATACCTCGCTGTTCCTCAGATGCGACAACTATGCTGTTAAGCTCTCTGAAAACTAGCGGCTTGAGATAGACGCAGAGAGTTAATGGTTGCGATCGCATGTTGTGCTACTTTGTCAATCTCCATAGCTGTATTAAAGCGGCCAATCCCAAACCGTACCGAAGCATAAGCTAGCTCATCAGAATGCCCTAATGCCTTTAACACATGGGAGGGAGCTGTCTTGACAGACGAGCAAGCCGCCCCTGAAGAAACCGCCACCACAGGCTGCAATCCCAGCAACAGGGCTGAACCATCGACCCTTTCTACACTAATGTTAATATTTCCTGACAGTCGTTGAGTGGGATGACCATTGAGATGAATCCCTTCTAGTTGGCTCAATGGCTGCCACAGACGCTGCCGCAACTGGGTAAGGCGTTCCGACTCAGTTGCTTGTTCTTCCAGAGCCAGTTCTACAGCTTTAGCAAATCCTACAATCTGAGGCGTATAGAGTGTACCAGAGCGCATTCCCCGTTCATGCCCCCCTCCATGTAGCTGAGGTGATAGCTGCACTCTCGGATTACGGCGTCTGACATAAAGTGCGCCTATGCCCTTAGGGCCATAAACTTTATGAGCCGTCAGAGACATCAAATCAATGTTCATTGCCTCGACATCCAGAGGAATTTTGCCAATAGCTTGAGCTACATCCGTATGAAACAGTACCTGATGTTCGCGGCAAATCGCCCCAATTTCCGCCAAAGGCTGTAACACGCCAATTTCATTATTTGCCGCCATTACCGACACCAAAATCGTATCGGGATTCAGTGCCTGTTCTAACTTTGCCACATCAATTAGCCCATCAGGCTGCACTGGCAGAAAGGTCACTTCAAACCCCAGAGATTCCAGATAGTGGCAAGGGTCAAGAACCGCGTTATGCTCCGTCTGTAGAGTGATAATGTGACGCCCTTTACTAAAATAGGCTTCAGCAACGCCTTTAATCGCTAAATTATTCGCCTCCGTAGCACCGCTGGTAAAGACAATCTCCTCCGGTGTAGCGTGGATGGCCTCTGCTAGGATTTGCCGCGCATGTTGAATTGCCGCTTGTGCTTCCCAACCGTAAGCATGGCTGATGCTGGCTGAATTGCCGAAGTGTTCAGTAAAGTAGGGTAGCATCGCCTCTAGCACCCTTTGATCCAGAGGTGTTGTAGCGTGGCAGTCCAAGTAAATTGGGCGATGAGACATGGCTATTAGCTGATGAGTTGACCCAGTTTCTTTAATATACTCAGAACCTTATAGAGTTCATTCTCTCGTTTCCAGAGCGTGAACTTATCAGACAAGGCATACTGGGGTGTACCTTGCTGAGTTAATTTAATGAATACGAAATCATCGCCATTGGTTAACAAGCTAAAAATCGGTCGTTCAGGCTGGGGATTATTCAGCATGTAGGCTAAACATTGAGGTACAGCTTCTCGGAGAGTGATAGCTGCATTCTTAGATTCAATAACGGCTAACCATAACTGGTTCTTGAAAATCAGGAAATCTAGGCGACCACGGATGACCTTATCTTCGTCTTGTACAGAAAGTTCTACCGATTTTTCATCTTTAAGATCGAATGGGGGTAGGTAAAAATCTGCCAAGTCGAATAAATGTTCTACAACCACCATCTTCACCAAATTTTCTGATAAAGCGTGGCGTTCTACCAAGCCGAGATAGTTTCTTTTAACTCTGTCTAGCTGTTGTTTTTCTAACTCTGTGATTTCTGGCAGATTGTCCGACCACTCGGTAAAAAAATGGTCATCATAGGTGATGGTTAAACTATAGAGTTCTATGAGTTGTTCTAGGGTAATATTTTGAGCTTGGATGACTTGAACCATTAGTATTTAACCAGAGGTATAAAGTTTTAATTAGTGAATAATTTTATTATAAATGACAGGACAGTTATCCTGAATCTTAAGATAGAACCTAAACAGATTAAAAGAAGAATTGTAATATTTTGCAATGACTTTAACAGTAAGCGATCGCAATGAATATAACAACGAAATTACTGACATTTGAGCAGTTCCTTGATTTCGATGACGGTAATGAAATTAACGAATACGAGTTGGTTGATGGCAGGCTGTTGCTGATGCCAGAACCCAGTGAGCTAAATGAGGAGTTACTCGAATTTTTATCTTTCATATTTGAGCTGGCATACAGACGACGTAAACTGTGAACTTCGTAAAAAGAGTAAGATCGATTCATTTTCGGAAATTATTTTATGCCTATTTCAATCAACTTGTTGTTTTTGCTGGCTACAACAAGCTACCACCTCATTGCTACTTGGACTGAAAATCGCAGGCATCAACCCCCTGGTCAACTCATTGATATTAAAGGTTACAAGTTACATTTATACTCACTAGGACATGGAAGTATTACCGTTGTACTCGATCATAGTCTTGGTGGAATTGAAGGTTACTTCTTAGTAGAAGAAATTGCTAAAACAACACGGGTATGTATTTATGACCGAGCTGGCTATGGTTGGAGTGATTCAAGTCCTCACCCTCGTACCAGTAAACAGATAGTAAAAGAGCTAGATATACTACTTGAGAAAGCAGGTATAGAGCCGCCTTATATTTTAGTTGGTGACTCTTTTGGTAGCTATAATGTGCGACTTTATGCTCATCAGTTTCCTGAAAAAGTAGCTGGTCTAGTCCTTACAGATGGGTTGCATGAAGAAGCGATGTTAAAAATGTCGCTGAGTTTGTGGGCATTAAAATTGTTTTTTATGTCAGGATTTGCTATGAGTCAGTTGGGTTCTGTACTTGGCATTGTCCGGCTTTTGGGAACAGTAGGAATGTTTGAGCTTCTCAAAAAAGAACTGCGCAATTTTCCTGCTGAAACTCTACAGAGGGTAAAGAGATCTTTTTACAATCACCAGCACTGGATAACGATGTGGCGGG
>DALYIW010000088.1:26767-27080 GCA_031970155.1 Coleofasciculaceae cyanobacterium CTOTU46601
TTTGAATTTCTATATGCCAGTCAAAGCAGCAAACAATCTGCGGGATAAAATGCACACGGAACTCCTCAAGCTGTCAACAGATTGTACGCAATTACAAGCTACTCAGAGTGGTCATTTCGTTTGGGTGGATGAGCCAGAGGTAATCGTAGCGGCGATTCAGCAAGTTTTGCAAAGGTTACGCGATCGCACTAATTCCTGAGCCATCATATACGCCATCTAGAACACTAATTGAGTAAAACTATTTGACAAAATACCCAATTTATGAATGTATATTTTCAGAACCTGCCACTGTCACTGGCCTGTCCATTAAACT
>DALYIW010000089.1:0-18285 GCA_031970155.1 Coleofasciculaceae cyanobacterium CTOTU46601
TCTTTCATCTATAACGGGTTGCCATCGCCGCCCGTGGAACGCTCTTAAGAGGACTGGAAAGTAGTCTGTGAGTCCACTGTAGTGGACTTGGGCTATTAGGCGGTGAATTTATTCACTGCCGGATGAGCGGGTTAGTGCATAATGCATCTATTGCTCTGGGGTAACACGCTACACCGATGGGTTTTTCATCCCTATTATCTACTCTAGGAATCAAGAGGAAATTGAACCTCTCGTGGATTGCGATCGCATTTCACCCCTACTGTCTGCCACGAAGATACGATACCCTTGACCTAGAATAGATTCTCTTGCTACGACCTTGCCCAGTCGCCTCGCGTCCCCATGACTCAAACAACTGACTTTCTCAGTCACCTCAACCCCTCCCAACGTCGCGCTGTCGAACATTTCTGTGGTCCCTTGCTGGTGGTTGCTGGGGCTGGTTCCGGCAAGACAAGGGCACTCACCTATCGAATTGCCAATCTCATTCTCACTCACAAGGTCGATCCGGAAAACATCCTAGCGGTAACCTTCACTAACAAAGCTGCACGGGAAATGAAAACCCGGATTGAAATTCTCTTTGCCCAGCAGCTGGCACTTTCAAAACATGGTCAACGTCTGGAATTACTGCCAGAAGAAGAACAAATTCAGTTGCGATCGCGTGTTTACAAAAAATACATCAAACCCCTGTGGATAGGCACCTTCCATAGTCTGTTTTCTCGGATTCTTCGCTTCGATATCAACAAGTATCAAGACGAAAAAGGACATCAGTGGAACCGTAACTTTTCCATCTTCGATGAGTCCGATGCTCAGAGTCTGGTAAAAAACATCGTCACCAAACAGTTAAATCTGGATGACAAAAAATTTGACCCTCGGAAAATCCGCTACGCCATCAGTAACGCCAAAAACTCAGGCTTATCTCCCGAAGAATTTGAGCAAGAACAATCGAATTACAAGGGGCGAGTCATTGCTGAAGTCTATAGCTATTACCAATCTCAGCTAGCTGCTAACAATGCCCTTGATTTTGATGACCTAATTTTAGTTCCAGTCAAGCTATTTCAACAAAATGAAACAGTTTTAGGCTATTGGCATCAGCAATTCCGTCATATTTTGGTTGATGAATATCAGGATACCAACCGGATTCAATATGATTTGATTCGGCTGTTGACTACTAATGGAGAAACTAGAAAGAGTGAATGGGATTGGCGCGATCGCTCAATTTTTGTAGTCGGTGACGCCGATCAATCCATCTATTCATTTAGAATGGCAGACTTTACCATTTTATTGGAATTTCAGGAAGACTTTGGAGATGGGTTGCCCGATGATGATACCCGCACAATGGTAAAACTGGAAGAAAACTATCGTTCCAGAGAAAACATTCTTCAAGCCGCTAACCATCTGATTGAGAAAAACACCCAGCGCATTGATAAGATACTGAAACCTACACGCGGCTTAGGAGAGCAGATTTATGTCCACAAAGCCGACGATGAAGTAGAAGAAGCGCAGTTTGTTGTCAATCAAATCCGCCGAATGGAGCAACAGCACCCAGAACTTGATTGGGGTAGTTTTGCCATTCTTTACCGCACTAATGCCCAATCTCGACCGTTTGAAGATGCTCTTCGAGGCAAAGTTCCTTACATTATTGTCGGTGGGCTGAAGTTCTATGACCGTAAAGAAATTAAAGATTCTCTAGCTTATTTAAGAGCGATCGCAAATCCAGATGATACCGTCAGCCTCCTGCGAATCATTAACACCCCTCGCCGTGGCATTGGTCAAACAACGATTGATAACCTGATGGGAGCAGCCCAAGAATTAGGTGTTTCCTTGTGGGAAATCCTTAGCGACCAAACATCAGTTAATACTTTAGCTGGACGTTCAGCGAAGGGAGTTAATAGCTTTGCTGAACTCATTGCACGGTGGCAGCAGCAAGTTGAACATCTTTCAGCAGCTGAGATTGTTCAGGGAATTATTGAAGAGTCGGGTTATGTTGAAGACTTGAAAAAGCAGGGCACTGAAGAAGCTGATAATCGACTAGCAAACGTCTCTGAACTTTACAACGCTGTCCTCCAATTTCAGGAAGAAAACGAAGACACTAGCTTAGAAGGTTTTTTGGCAAATGCGTCTCTTGCTTCTGACTTAGATGACTTGAAAGATGGACAAAAATCTGTATCCTTGATGACTCTCCACTCGGCAAAAGGGCTAGAATTTCCAGTAGTCTTTTTAGTAGGGCTAGAACAGGGGTTGTTTCCCAATTACCGCTCAATAGATGACCCTGTTTCCTTAGAAGAAGAGCGCCGCCTTTGTTATGTGGGCATCACTCGCGCCCAAGAGCAACTTTATCTTTCTCATGCTCGCGAACGTCGCCTATATGGGAATCGAGAAGCTGCTGTTGCTTCCCAGTTTCTAGGGGAATTACCAAAAGAATTAGTCAGCAGCACTTTGGTGAAAGTTAAAAAGGTGAAAGGTGAAAGTTTAGAAGAAAATTTACAACCTTCAACCCAAACTAACCAGCAAAAATCCAAACGCTCAGCTCAACAATCGCATGACTGGAAAGTTGGAGAGATACTGATTCATGATGCCTTTGGCACAGGTCAAGTTACTCATGTTTTTGGCTCAGGAAGCAAAATTAGTATTGCTGTCAAATTCCCCGGTGTTGGACAGAAAATTCTTGACCCAAAGCGAACAACATTACAACGAGTGGAATAAAGGTTAGGGGATGTGAGTGTTATTTGTTGTTGGTTGTTTGGCTTGCCCGTTCGGCTGAGCTCACGGCCGAAGCCTGAGCTTGTCGAAGGGTTGTTTGTATTTTAAAAAAACTGAGTATCAAAAAAATTGCCTCCTCATCCAACAACAAACAACAAACAACAAACAACAAACAACCAACAACAGTTGATAAATAATGCAGCTTCACGGAAAAAAGGAATTCAAAACCGGAGTACAATGGCTAGCTTGGTCAGGAGCTTTTGCTCTGATGGTTGCTGGAGGCTGGCTAGTTTATATTGAGACTTGGAATCGCTCTGTAGAACCAGTGGCAGTGCGTCTACTAACTGTGGAGCGAGGCGATGTTGAGCTTGTGATTAATGAGAGCGGTATTGTTGAATTGGGAGGTCAACAAACGTTGAAATCTCCAGGAGAAGTTGCGGTCGATCGCGTTTTGGTGGGAGTTGGCGATCGCGTAAAATTTGGTCAGCAAGTGATCATCCTACGTAACCAAGAACGACAAAATAACCTCGCTGACCAACAGTTGCAGATTCGCAAACAGGAACTTACCCTAGCACGTAGCCGCCAGAAAGTTGAAGAAGCTCAACAAAAGCTAGCTGTTGCTCAAAAAGAACTTCAAAATCCTGTCAGCAAACAGTTGGCAATTCGTAAACAGGAACTCATCCTAGTACGCAGTCGCCAGAAAGTTGGAGAAGCTCAAGAAAATCTCAAAGCTATCCAACAAGAACTACAGCAAGATGAAGCCCTAGCTAAAAGAGGTTTCATTTCAGGAGATGAACTTCAACAGCAAAAAGACAAAGTTCGCGAAGCTGAGTCTAAGTTACGAGATGCCGTATCAACAGTCACTACCGATACCATCGAACTCCAGCGACTTCAAGCCGAGCAAAAACAACCTCAAGAGCTTCAAGACAAAGTTTTGCAGGCTCAGTCTGACCTGCAACAGGCTCGCTCAGAGGTCAATACCAATAGCCGTGAACTTCAGCGACTTCAAGTAGAGCAACAAAGTATTCAGCAGCAACTACAAAACAACGTTGTGACGGCACCAATTGCAGGTAAAGTTCTCGATCTCAAAGTCAAAGATGGGGATGGAGTTAAGCCTGGTGATATTCTGCTAACCCTGGGCAATCCAGCGCAGGAACTAGTGTCACTTCAGTTATCTACATTGAATGCTGCGAAAGTTCGAGTCAACCAAAAAGCTCGCATCAAAGTCATTGGACCGAATGCACAGCCCTTTACTGGACAAGTAACGAGTTTGTATCCACAAGCGATCGCATCAGGCAACAACGATCAATCATCGCAGGAGCAACCTGGGCAAGTGAAAGTCCCTGCAACTGTACAACTTGACAAACCCAGTGGCACCCTAATTCCCGGTAGCCAAGTTAGTGTTGAAATTATTCAACAGCAACGCCAGAACGTAGTGGCTTTGGATTTAGCCGCCATTGTACGCTCTAGATCTAGCCCGTTTGTCTGGATTCGAGATAGCCAAAGCAAGGCACAAAAACGACCTGTGACATTGGGACTAGAGGGAGTAACGACTGTAGAAGTGAAATCTGGTCTGCAACCAGGCGAACAAGTTATACTGCCCTCACCAGAAACTCCCATTCAATCAGGAGTGCCTGTCATTCCCTCATCTAGTCCTCCTAGAGCCAACAGAACCAAACCGAATTTACCTTGATCTTGGTACACTTTTGGATGCGAACGGACTAAGGTATTTGTGCAACTTTCTGCAAGGCTCGATTAGCCATGACAATACCATACCCAGAATCTTCGTCAACTCCAGGAGCTTCAATGTCCAAAGCCGTTGAAGTGAGAATGCTACGGATTTGTGCTGAACTCAAAGAATGTCTAAAAGATTTTAACAGGGCTGCGATCGCGGCCGCATGAGGAGCCGCCGCCGAGGTGCCAAAAAATGGCTGAGAGGGAGTAAATACTGTACTGTTAGTGACGTTGGTTACACCTCCATCCGCTGCTGTGATGTCAGGTTTTTGAAGAACAAGACCGCTTGGACTCAGGGGAGCTCCCCAATTAATCGGTGAGCCAGTCGGCGTGTAAAAAATCCGTCGCAGACCATCAGCACTGAAATTCTCCACAGGATTGGCGGCACCGCCAGTAAAGAGATTCCCTTGGGCCGTCGCTACATCAACAGCTGCAACCGTAATCGCACTCGCCGCAGCATTATGCCCAACAGTTTGACCGTTGGTGTTAATTCCCAACCCAGCTGGTGTATTTTTCCCGGCATTACTTCTCATACTCAGACGTAAGAAACGCGGTTGACCACTATAGAGGACAATCATCAATAAATTGCCACTAGATGGAGAATTAACGTATTCAATCGCTTGATTTTGACCGTTCTGGGTGTTGGTTGAAGAGTCAATCACCTGGGTTGCGTTGGAGTCTAACACGTACAAGTCATAATCGTTGGTCGGTTGATTGAAGGGGTCTGACCACTGTAAGACAGTTCTGGTACTGGTCGCTGTGAGTGGATTAACGATGCCATTGAATTGAGAGGGTTGGTCAGTAAATCTGTGAACAGTACCACCTCGGCCGTAACCCACAGAACCTCCATTAACAAAATTCCCTTCCCAAACTCCCGATCTACCTTTGTTCTTATTCCCTCCATTATTGGCACTGGAAAAGTACAGGGCACCGCTTGCTGTCACATCATTGATCGCTTGGGCGACGATTCCATCCTGAAAGGCTGGCTCAAGCGGCAGACCCACATCATCCAAAATAATGTGACAACCGGCTTGACCTAGGGCGCGAATATTGTTGGCGAACACAGCCTCACCACCAAACCCTGTAGCAAAGTAGAGTTGAGCTCCTGGAGCCAAATCGTGAATCAGCTGCAACATGGCTCGCCCTTCGTCTGTTCCGGGAAACTCTGGATCTGTGGGTGGAAAATCTGCAATTACGGTGACTCCCTGGGGTGGTAAGTCACCGTTGGCGATATCGGTAGCGGCACCATTCAGGTTGTTGTAACTGTTTGAGATGACACCAATTTTCACACCTGTTCCATCAACTCGGTAAGTAGCACGAGCAAGTGCTGCACCTTGGGCAGTATCGGCTTGTGATGTCACACTACCCACGTAGGAGATCAGTGTTTTTTGGCGGGCAGTTGTTCGAGAAAGTGCAGAACCTGGCTGGGTAGTCTGTTGCTCAAAAGAAACGCCTTCACTAGTCTGGGGTGAGTCATTAATCGGATTGGGCTGTTTGTCTGTGGTGATTGCGCTAGTCACGGGCCGGACGTAAGGTTGCAACCAGCTAACTTCTGGGAAGGCGGCTATATACTCAACTTTGTCAAGGGTTACGAGAACTTGAATGGCGTCATACTCCGACAAGGCGAAGAGGATTTTCGCTCCAGCGGTCTGGACTTTTTGGATCAATTGTGCTGTGACTTGACCACGAGCTGTCTTGATGTCTATCCGCGCCTCACCTTGAGGATTGAGCTTCACGGAGGTTCTCAGATAGGGTACTTGCCTAGTAAAACTCTCTCTTCGTCTTGCTCTGATGGCATACAGGAGGCGGGAATTGATTTTCTGTTGTGCAGGTGTGCGCGATCGCTTTTCTTGCTCTAAGGCTTGAATTTGTCTCCACACACGAGGAGCGATCGACCCACCATAACCAGGACTTTGAGCCGTCGCTTTTGTCATAGTAATGCTGATAATCAGCAACAAACTAATAAGTCCTATGGCAATAGTGCCTTTGAGCGTTCTTGTAAATCTAAAAAGTGAGCGAATAAGACGGTTAATGTACATTGAAGTTTTGGTAAAAGTTAAGTTTTAATAGCAGGTTTTGTACCAACTGAGCGATTGCGAAGAGCTTCTAATAACCAATTTTCTATGAAGATGCACTTAATATCCTGTGCAGACAGGCTTCGTTTGTGTAGCCCCAGTCTTCTAGACTGAGGGCAAATTAAGTACACTTTCAAGGGACTGAACACGAGCCAAGCGGGTTAATAGTTCCTATTTGGGTAGGAGTTACATTATTTCCAGAAGCATCGGCATTGAAAGTGCCACTAAATGGACTGAGTACAAAGCCATTGTTGCTCGTATTATCGCGTAGAGCTAAACACATAGTAGAAGTATCTATCGTTCGCGCAGCGAAACCAAATGAGACATCATCAACTCCAGGGTTAGCTGTCAAGGTGTTTAACCGAACACCAGCTGAGAGCTGGGAAGTCCCAGCCGCCGTCATCTCAATCCCAAAGCGACCATTATTAGTAGCGATATTTCCTTGGATTAAAACCTGGAGGAACGAGTTGTTTGCTGTATCTGTACTGATGCCATCTAAACCACTGCCAGAAACTGTGTTGTTGGTGATAGTAGCATTCGTAGTCGAAGACTCTTTGGAGTCGATGAAGATACCATTACGGGTACTACTGGAAACCGTGTTGTTATCGATGGTTACTGTTGAAGTCGAATTACCTGACGCGGCGACTTCCAGACCATTAAGGTCATTATTGGAAATCGTGTTATTTGAGATAGTAAACGTCGCTTGAGAAGAATCGAAAGATGCCGTCCGAATTCCATTACTTTGGTTAACAGAAACCGTATTACTAGAGAGATTAAATGTCCCGGTAGAAGAATTGAACAGCTCAATATCAATGCCATTGAACGGAGCAGCTACTCCAGTATTCCCCCCAACAAATCCATTTCCAGAAATTGTGTTACTAGAGATATTAGTTGTGGCTTGAGCGGTATCGGAAAGTTGAATGGCTACTCCGTTGTCCCTATTGTTCAAAATCGTGTTGTTTTGAATATTCGTTTCTCCTTTGGCAGTATCTCTGATTTCAAATGTGATACCTCGTCCCTGATTTCGGGCTATTGAGTTGTTGGAGATGTTGAAGGTTCCTTGAGCGCTACTATCCAGTCGGATAAAGACCCCATCGTTCTGATTGTCGGAAAGAGTGTTGCCGATGAGATCGGCTTTCCCTTGGGCTGTACCCGTCAAGTTAATGCCAATCCCGTTGTTTGTCGTGTTGGTCATCGTGTTGCCTTGAATCCTCAGGTCAACTGACCCAGCAGTATTTGTGATGGCGAATCCACTGCTAAAGGGATTGGAAGATTGATTGATGACATTGTTAGTGACCTCAACCTGCCCAGTTACATTATTAAGTGAGATGCCCCGCTCAGCTGAATTGGCGATCGCATTATCTCGAACAGTCACATTAGTAATGTTCGTCCCAGAGATGCCAGCACCAGTGGCCCCATTAATCGTAAACCCGGCAAGGACGGTGTTATTCCCCAGAATGACTGACGCTTCGGGTAGCGAACTGGGTTGAATTGCAGGCAATATCCCTCCTCCCGACAAAGGCAGCTGCACCAGACCTACCTGTACTGTATTAAGTCGCTGCACAGGCCCGGTCGAAATAACTTGTACGCCGTCAGGAATGATGAAAGGTGGAATCCCTGGGTTTGTACCCGGTTGCACGTAGACAATATCGTTGCCGTCAGATCGAGTGGCGTTGAGGGCATCCTGGACGTTGCTATGGGGAGACTCGAAAGTACCGTTACCTGCGCCTAAGCCAAGGTTGACGTGCTGGAACTGATAGGGCTGCCCTGTCTGTGGGTTGAGTGCCGGAACCTGGTCTACTTTGGTCTGTTCAGCTACTAGAATCGCCGATTGACGCACCACGGAATCTCCCATGCGGTCTAATCCTCGTGGTTTGTTACCGTTGCCACGAGCAGAACTTCCTGGGAAGGTAAGACCAACACTAGCAACTACCCTAGTATCGAAGATGCTGTCATTTTGCACAGACAGGTTGACGGTAACATAGTCCGTAGGCCGAGCTTCTAGTCTGCCTCGTACTCCCACCGCATCGCTACCCCCTTCAATGTTGATGTAGTAGACTCCTGCATAGCCGCGTAGGGCACCATCTACAAGCCGCACCAGCTTACCCCCAAATTCAGCATCGAACCCAGCAGCAGCGGCCTCAAATTTGCGATCGCGGTTTAATAAAAGGAAGTTTTCTTGAAAAAATGGCGAGAAGAACCTCCGGGAAACTTGCTGACGAGTATCACCCATTGGGATGTAGCCATTAACTCGAAAATCCCAGTCTTCCCCCAAGGTTTCAAAACCTAAACCGATTTGATTGAAAAAGCTTTTATCGGTGTTGCGGTTATCGTAGGCGACGTAGCCACCATAAACTCGATTGCCAGACGCGTCAAAAAATCGCTGCCCCAGCACGACGTTAGCACCCAAGTTAGCATCATTCTGTAACAGCAGCCGTCCTTCTAAGAAGGTGAGGTTTTTGCCTGGAGTCTGAAGCAGGGGAAAGAAGCCTTCAAAGCTAGTGAATCCCTCCTTGTAGCCAGCGCCCTCTGTAGTGTAGCGAATCCCGCCACGAATACTGAAGGTATTATTCTCTGAACTAGTTTCTGAGTCAGGTACAGTTTCTGGTTGTAGCGTCTGAGCCGCCACTGGAGTCACTAATGTACCAGCTATTAGTAAACCTGTACACAGCCACTGTATTGAATTTTTCATCGGCACCCTTTGCTAAGATAGGCTACTTCTCACAATCCAGCTTTCTGATCAGCGGCTTCGCGCCGCCGAAGGCATCGAACAAGGAGAACTTCGGTCTGGACACAAATGCATCAGTCTCAACCAAAGCTTTTCCAGAACTTAGCTATCTTGATGATCATCAATGGATATCAACTGATTAATGTTGTACTTTCTTTGCTAACAAAACTCGTGCCTATCATTTGTGCTGAAGCTAACTGAGTATACCCCAATGGTGTGACCGTGCAACTCTAATAGGTAGTAATCTTAACGGATGTTCCACAATTGAGATGAGCCTCTCCCCCCTAGATCTAATTGCTCTCACCTGCAACTCCCTACGCAGCAATCTTCTACGTTCTACTCTAACCACTCTTGGTGTTTTCATGGGTGTGGCGGCTGTCAGTGCGACGCTTCAGGTTGGCAGTATCAGTCGAACTGTGATTGAAAAGCAACTAGCAGAGCGAGAAGCGCCTCAACTATCTATCTTCCTGTGGGGAGTAAAAGGTAGAGAGGCAAAGCTAGAAGATATGGAATTCTTTCGACAACAGATCAAAGGCTTACAAGCCCTTAGTGCCTATAATTTCTTCTCCTCCAAACTTCTTTTTCAGGGTCAAGAAGCTGACTCACAAATGCGGGCTGTTTCCCCAGAATTTTTCCTGACTTCTGGTCGAAAAGTGTTAGCAGGTCGTGCTTTCACCAGTGCTGATTTTACTAATTATCGAACTGTAGTAGTCATTGATGAATTTTTAGCCGAGCAGCTTTTTCAGGGTCAAGAGCCTATTGGCAAAATCATCTTTGATCGGCAAATATCCTTACTCGTAATTGGAGTCATGGAAGGTAAGTTGAGGAGTGAGAGTGCCAAACCAACAGGTGAATTGGTCTTGCCAATGTCAACTTATCGGGCGATTACAGGTAGCCAGAGAATTGATCTGATAGCAATCCGTCCTAAAGACCTCAAAGATATGAACAACTTAGAAAAGCAAATCAAGCAACTGTTAAAACAACGTTTTCCAGATTCAGATTTATTTGTAAGGAATAATGTTAAGGAAATTCTTAAGCAGAAAGACACCTTAGAACTCGCTTCACGAGGACTAACAGCAGTCGGGATAATTTCGTTACTAATTGGAGGTGTTGGGATTGCTAATATTACGATCGCTGCTGTAATTGAGCGTACCCCAGAAATAGGATTAAGGCGGGCAATTGGAGCAAAAAGGCGAGATATCTTGCTGCAATTTATTCTGGAAGCGGCGCTGTTGAGCTTAGTTGGAGGAACTGCTGCGATCGCTACAGTCCATGGATTAACAATCGTGGTTACTAATACCTTTAAATTGCCCTATCAATTTGAGAGCAGCACTGCTGTCTTATCCTTAAGTTCAGCCTTGTTAGTAGGGGTAGGGGCAGGCTTTATCCCTGCCCTGCGAGCCAGCCAACTCGATCCAGTCAAAGCGCTACGTAGCTCATGAGTATCCAATTACAGCAGAATAAAGGCAGTCGTTAGGATTAAAGGGGAGTAGGGAGTAGGGAGTAGGGAGTAGGGATTGAGGGAATCCCTAGACTTAAAAGCCAGCGATTTAAGAAGGACGCATTGAAACATCGCGGCAAGCCGCCTCATTTCAAATATTTGTTCTCTTCCATATCTAAAGAAAGAGTCCCCGAACCTTTATCTTCGGGGCTAATTACACCCTACTCCCTACTCCCTACTCCCTACTCCCTACTCCCTACTCCCTACTCCCTACTCCCTATTCCCGCCTCGAAGGGGCTTAGTCAGGAGTTAAGAGTCACAAGTAAAATTGTCTTTCTACTTAGTGCATGAGTCCTAGTTTGTGTACTTCACGCCTGTTGAAATCGGCCGCTTGATAGTTGGTTGTGGATTGTTTATCAAAGATACAAACAACAAACAACAAACAACAAACAACAACCAAGCAATGAGTTAAGTTAATAGTGATTCCCAACCTTACGATGGTGTACTGCTGTCAGAGCATCGGGTTTCGAGACGCGGCCAACATCAACTGTGCAGTAAATCGTCCAGTGATCGCCACACTCTAGACGGCTTTTTACCTCGCACTCCATGTAAGCAAGGGCGTCTGCCAGAATAGGAGAACCATTAGTCGCCCCGTAAGTCTTGACATCCGCAAATCGATCGGCTCCAGGAGAGAAGCGCTTGAGGAAGTGCTTCATGAGTTTGTGGTAATTGCCAGCTTCTAGAACGTTGAGGACAAAGCGATCGCCTACATGCAACAATGACTCAATCGCTCGATCTTTCGCCACCGCAACCGTGATTCCCAAGGGTTTGAAGCTCGCTTGCGCTACCCAAGACGCCACCATTGCACTACTGACATTACCCTTGTGAGTTGTGACAATGTACAGTCCACTGCTGAGTCGCCCTAAAGCTTTCTCCAAATCGTTATCTAAAGATTTACTTTGCTTGATGGTGCGATCGCGAGACAACCACTGCCCCAAATCTACCCCAGCTTCTTCACACAACTGGTAGGTAGCATCTGTAGGCGTCTCTTTCACCAGAATTGGCGCGAAAGCAGGAGTCAGCCCTAAATCCCGAAACCTATTCGCCAGCAGATAAACAGATTCACTATCCCCAGCGCCTGACTCAAATACCCCAACAGACTGCTTTGGATTGGTTGCTGCCAAGATGGTGCTGATAGCTGTGTGTGCCGTAGCGGCGAATGCTCCGCTAATCGGTGGAGTGCCAATCACCAATCCAGAGGCGATGCTAGTCAATTCTTTCACATCTTGGGCGTCAGCAGACCTTAAATCCATCATTTCCACCGCTACACCCGTTTTTGTGATGCCGTGGGCGATCGCTTGCGAGAGGCGATCGCTATACCCATAATCAGACAGGTAAAATACAGCAACCGTCGTCTCTGCCTTAGCCTGCTCTTCACTCCACTGACGGTAACGACCCGTTAATTCAGTTACATTGTGATGCAACAGTGGGCCGTGTCCTGTAGCAATGGTTGCGATCGCTGGTAACTGACTCATCCGCTTCAGGGCAGACAGCACCGAGCGAGCATTTGGCCCCATTAAACAGTCATAGTAATACCGAAAATCTTCTTCAATTAGGTCTAAGTCTTCATCAAAGGTGTGATCGTCACAATAATGCATCCCAAACGCATCACAGGTGTAGAGAATCTGCGTTTTAGCATCGTAGGTAAAAATTGTGTCAGGCCAGTGCAGATTAGGAGCGATGACAAATTCTAGGACATGTTCGTTTCCTAAATCTATGCGATCGCCATTTTTCACAATCTGTTTCTTAAACGGCTGATGCACCCAATCTTCCAGAAACTGAATTGCTACTTTTGAACCCACCACCGTCACCTGAGGCGCTAGTGCCAGGATATCTTTAACCAACCCACTATGGTCGGGTTCCGTATGGCTGATAATTAAGTAATCCAATTGAGTGGGGTCAATTCGCCCTGTTAAGGTATCCAGGTACAGCTGACGAAACTTTTCATGAGAGGTATCTATCAGGGCAGTTTGTTCGCCCTGAATTAAGAAAGAGTTGTAGGTAGTGCCATTTTGTAGCCCGAATTCAATGTCAAAGCGATCGCGATCCCAATCTAGCGATCGAATTGCCGTTGTACTAGAAGCAATTTCGACCGTCTGCATTGTCAACCTGCGTTTAACGTCCTCAATCAGTGCTACCATCTGAAGCCTCCTTTCTTGCAACTCATGCATCTGCATCTACTTTATTAGTTTTACATATCTATACACTAATTCTTATAGATAAATCTTATACACTAATTCAAAAATTTAACTGGGTAAGAAATACCTGTAAGGGTGTGTGTCGGAGAGGGTTTAGTGATATATTTAAAGATGCACTCTACAACCACACTCTAGAATACGCCCTATCTAAAGATGAGGCGTAATTCTTAGAAATGCATCTGTCATTCGTTTTTACCTTGATAACACTTTCAAGTTAATTCAAAGTTAGAAGTCTCTCGCAGAAGCTAATAAAAAGGGTGGATGACTCCGGACGGCGGGGTGTTTGACCGTAATTATTAAAAGAAAGGTTTCAAAGTAATAAGCACTTGAGTTTTCCAACGCTAGTTTAACCGATGAAGACCTAATTTGCTCTGACCTTGGTGTAACTATCGCTGATATGTGAGTGAGTGTAACGGGCAGCGCCATAGCATTAGCGAAGCGGTAGCAACGCTCTTGAGCGTCAGCACTGACTTCGGCGTGCACTTCGACACGCTCACTGTCCGTGCGGTAGTTGAGCTTGCGATGCTCTCTCGCGTAGCCGAAGAGTCGAAACTCAGTTGAACGCTGCTTGCAGCAGATCGTTCCTGAGAGCCAAGGGATTAAAGCTCTACCAAATATATTATCCGGCTCCCAATTAGACTGGGATGCGGGAAATTGCAGCTGTTCTTACATTTTTATTGGATATAACCCCAATGATTAAAACAAACATTTGGGTGTTTTGGAGTTTGTATACAATTTACGCCATAATTAGCGTGCCCCTCTTTGTATCAACATCAGGGGGTTGGTTGTCAATCTTCTTTTACCTAATTCTTATAAATTTCTACTACTTTATCAGCTCAATTCTATTATTTTTGAGTGCAACTGTTCGTTCTCGTCGCAACCGAACAAGAATCAAAATTAATGGCTCTTTTCTGCTGAAAATTATTGCTTTCCAAGTATATGTGGTTCTATTCAACTACAATAGCTGTGGTGAGGCTCTGTGCTACGAGGGTTTTCTGCCAAGCGTGTTGTCAGAGTTCAATATCAATGTACCTATATTCTTTGAACCTCCTTTTGTGGTGGTTGTGTTTGCCCTAATTTTGTACTTAATTATGTTGTCGTTGTTTTTACTAGATGTCGCCTAGTGGTCAGTGTTCTTTCATTAGGCTTCTCACCTCTTGTGGTAGTAGCGTGTCTAGTCTAATTTGTTGGGTAATGTGATGGCTGTAAAGAGTGAATAATCAGGCTTATTCGGATTTTTTGAACCCAACAACTTAAGATTGCCATGCTAGTAGGTTGGGTTAAGCGTAGCGCAACCCAACATTCGCTACGCATGTAGGTTGAGTTTCGTTCCCAATGTCTAACCTACAATTTCAGCCAATTCTGGGGCGAGAAAACACGCCATAGTGGTCAGTGCTCATTGATTAGGAGATTTCAGTAGTAGCACGCCAAGCTTAAAATGTTGGGTAGAAAAAATCTGAAAAAGCTTAGAATTTTGGGTTTTTAGTCTTTGACTGACCCAACATTTTAGGTTAGATGCGCTAGTAGCTATTGTTGCTAGTAATTAGAGATATAAGTACAGCTAACAAGTAATAACTGTTTGTATATATAGCAGCCATAATTCTTAAGCTCCTGCAACCGACTGCAGGGGCGTATAGCTATACGCCCCTACGATATGTCGTCTCTGTGCGTGAGTCCTGAACTGACAAAAACTCAGTTTCTCTAAAGTTGTTTTGTATTTTTTCCACCTGACTCCCGACTCCCGACTCCCGACTCCCTTCTCCTCTATGCCAGATGAGAATTGAGCATCTTTTAATAGAGACTATTAGATTTATCAATAGATAAATAGTGAAATTATAAGGCTGAGAAATGTAAACTGGATTGTGTTGATACAGGTTGGAGGAATTCTATATGCAGACATCGTTGAAGAACCCACCCACTAACGGTTACGAATGGTTGATGCGAAATCGGATTGTACGTGTTCTAGAAACCGTCCAAGACTTGATTGTGATTTCTCTGTGTATAGGGTTATTCGCCTTCATGGCAATCCAGCTACGAGCAATGTTCTTCTCGCTGCTGCCTCCCCTGAATTTTCCTTTAGTTACCTCAGATATCCTGTTTTTGCTTATTTTAGTAGAGCTGTTCCGACTGCTGATTATTTACTTACAAGAGCAACGTGTCTCGATTGGGGTAGCTGTAGAGGTGTCCATTGTTTCCGTTTTGCGAGAAGTCATCGTGCGGGGAGTTTTGGAAACATCTTGGATACAGATTTTAGCAGCTTGTGGGTTCTTGCTGGTGATGGGAGTACTGTTAATTCTTCGAGCTTGGCTGCCACCAACCTTTAATGGCATTGACCCCGAAAAGCGCTTATTGATGAGGAATCAGCTACTGGCAACAGATAAAGTATCTAATCCTCTTGAAACAGCGACTAATCTAAATTCTCATACTACGGGTTCTATCTTTTCAAGCGAGATAAACACTTCAGGATGTGAAGACCAACTACTAAAAACTAAAAGCATATTTAAACCGTAACAACTAGACGTGTTTGTTCAAAACCTGTGCCTCTAATCCGAAAAACGGATCAGCTCTCTACCTAACCTCTCCACACTGATTACCGATTCAAGCCATGCAAGACATTAAACCCCGCGATGTTCAGGTTGCCTCAGTTGGTGCTGGCGATACTAGCGTAGTGCGATCGCGTACCTGGGAACGACTGAAATTTGAAGTAGAATACTCCCTACAACGAGGCACCACTGCTAATTCTTATCTAATTCAAGCTGATAAAACTGCACTTCTCGATCCCCCAGGTGAGTCATTTACCGAGATTTACCTACAACAGCTACAGCAGTGTATCAATCTGTCGCAGTTGGATTATATAATTTTGGGTCACGTTAACCCAAATCGAACAGTAACGCTCAAAGCTTTACTAGAGTTAGCGCCGCAAGTCACCTTAGTTTGCTCTAAACCAGGTGCTGTTGCTCTGCGGACAGCTTTTTCAGAGCAAGAATTGAAAATCTGGGTGCCACGAGCAGACGAAACCTTAGACTTAGGGCAAGGTCATCAACTGCAATTCATCCCCATTCCTACCCCACGCTGGCCGGATGGACTTTGTACCTATGACCCGAAGTCTCGTATCCTATTTACTGATAAGCTATTTGGTGCTCATGTTTGTGGTGATGAAGTCTTTGATGAAAACTGGAAACTATTAGACGAAGACCGACGCTATTACTATGACTGCTTACATGCAGCTCAATACCGACAGGTAGAAGCAGCACTGGACAAAATTGCTCCTTTTCGCGCCAAGTTTTATGCTCCGGCTCATGGCCCGATTGTACGCTACAGCCTCAGCCGACTCACCCACGACTATCAGCAATGGAGTCAGCAGCAGACAGACAAAGAGATGTCTGTGGCGTTGATTTATGCTTCAGCTTACGGGAATACAGCAACATTAGCTCAAGCGATCGCAAAAGGAATTACCAAAGCAGGCGTTGCTGTAGAATCAATTAACTGTGAATCTGCCGACCCCGCAGAAATTCAAGCTGCTGTTGAAAAATGTGATGGATTTATTATCGGCTCTCCCACCTTAGGAGGGCATATGCCAACCCAAGTTCAAACTGCCTTAGGGACTATCCTCTCTACTGCTGCCAAAAGCAAGTTAGCCGGTGTCTTTGGTTCCTATGGCTGGAGTGGAGAAGCCGTTGATGAGCTTGAAAGTAAACTCCTCGATGCTGGTTATCGCTTGGGTTTTGAATCCATTCGGGCTAAGTTCAAACCCACTGATATCACCCTCCAACAGTGCAAAGAAGCGGGTACTGATTTTGCACAAGCCTTGAAAAAAGCGAAAAAATCTCGCGCTCCTTGGCAACCTATCAGTAGCGCCCAAATTGATCGGACCGAACAAGCTGTGGGCAGAGTTGTTGGCTCTTTGTGCGTGTTAGCTGCCAAGCGAGAAGAAATGACTAGCGCCATGCTTGCCTCTTGGGTAACGCAATCGAGTTTCAATCCTCCTGGTGTAACGGTTGCTGTAGCTAAAGACCGCGCTGTCGAATCACTGACCCATACAGGCGATCGCTTTGTGCTAAATATTTTACAGGAGGGAAGGAACGTCAGACGGCACTTTCTCAAGCCTTTTGCTCCAGGAGAAGACCGCTTTGCTGGTTTAGAGGTTCAGGAAGCAGAGAATGGCTGTCCCGTCCTCAATGAGGCTTTAGCATATTTGGAGTGCACTGTTCAAAGCCGAATGGAGTGCGGCGATCATTGGGTAGTTTATGCTGTGGTTGAGAATGGCAAAGTGCTACAGTCCACAGGTATGACCGCAGTGCATCATCGGAACTCAGGAAGTCACTATTAGAGTTCCATGAAAATAGGGAGTAGGGAGTAGGGAGTAGGGAGTAGGGAGTAGGGAGTAGGGAATAAGGGAAGAAAAATTTTCATCCTTCAAGCGTGCATCAGGACTTACGCAAATTGCTCTTTTAACGCATTATTTGTAGGGGCGTATAGCTATACGCCCCTACCCTATATCGTACCTGTGCATAAGTCCTGTGCATTTTTTCTGTAAGATAGACCCTTGCCTATCTTAGTTGTTGTCTAATTAATGACCCGATTTCCTCACGACCAATTTGCTAAGGAATACCTCAAAGAATTATTATCCCTGCTAGGAGAAGTTAAAACCAGTCTGGACGTACCGGGAGAAGTGCGACAAATTGATGTTTGGTTTACACCCACCTCAACAGAAACTCCCTACGCCCAAAATTTGGGATTATTAGGACAATTGGCGATAACTTCGGCAATCTTTGAACCCTTTCGCAATGCGGTTACGCCTAGCCAAATTCGCAGTTGTATGAGTAAGCTTTTTGACCTTCATGCTGAGAAGGAACGCTTGGCGAAACGGGAAGAAAGAAAGATCACTGAGACTGAATTACCCTGGTTGTGGATTCTGACGCCTACAGCTTCACCTGCTTTATTAGAAGGTTTTGGCTTTCGAGTAATGGTTGATGGGAAAGATGAGACGACGGGAGTTTATGTTTTGGCATCTTATCAAAAAACTGGATTGGTGGCGATTCACCAGCTACCCCATACACCCCAAACGCTATGGCTGAGAATTTTGGGAAAAGGAGGGGTGCAATCCAGGGCGATCGAGGAGTTAGGAGCATTGCCTACGGCTAATCGATTACGGGATAATGCGTTAGAATTGCTATACGATTTGCAAGCTCATTTGACAACGAATCGGAACTTAGAAGTAGAAGATAGGGAGTTAATTATGGCGTTAGCACCTCTTTATCGTCAACAGATGGATGCAGCGATTCAACAAGGTATTGAACAAGGTATTGAACAAGGTATTGAACAAGGTATTGAACAAGGTATTGAACAAGG
>DALYIW010000089.1:18385-23725 GCA_031970155.1 Coleofasciculaceae cyanobacterium CTOTU46601
TATTCGGCAAGGACAACGAATAGTTGTCGAAAGTTTCTTGCAAGGAAGATTTGGTAAGTTATCAGAGCTAATGACGGCTAGTTTAGAGGCTTTGTCAGCACTACCTCCTAATGATTTGACTCGGTTGTTGCTGCAATTATCTCAGTTGAAAGATGATGAAATTGGAATTCAGCAAGGAGAGCGCGCAATTGTGGAAAATTTGCTGCAATTTCGCTTTGGGGAGTTAGACGAACAACTTGGAGAAATGGTGGAGTCGTTCTTGGTGTTACCACCACAAGAGTTGAGAGGGGTGTTGGAGCAATTGCCAGATTTATCTGGCGATGAATTGTTACGCTTGTTGAGGGATTTACAGAATTAAAGCTGTTGAAGGTGTCGAAGAACGGGACTTGAATTTCTCTAATCTTCAGTCAAATTGACACTTCTTGGATGTCAGCTAAATTTGGGAAGAAGTCTCTACTATTGCTAGTTGAACTTTCCGACGTTCGCTGGCAACGAACCGCAAAATTACACTCACTGCATCGACCAGTAGATTCTGCAACTTGAGGAAAATCAATACCTTTATATTGGTAACGTTGTAGCCATCCACTTAACTGGGTTAACAGTGTGGTTAAATCTTGTCTAGTTTTATCGTGCTGTGCAGCAGAGTAAGTGAACTTCAAGCTTTGCGGACGTGGTTGGGATTTGACAAACCAGTAAGTCATTGAAAGTTGTTCTACTGCATAATCACTTGTTTCGGCTAAGACATATAGATACAGGCGCGTTTGCCAATCTGTCGCTAACCACTGGCGGTTTTTGGGTTGGGGATAAGTTTTCCAGTCGAGAATCTGGGCGCTTTTTTCGTCTTCAATTAATAAGTCGTAGATAACTGTCAGTAAATAACCTTGGAAATTCAGAGTTCGACAGTGTTCTGATTCACGGAATGTTTGAGGATTAGGAGTCAAAACATCTGAAGCTGCATTTACCAATGCAGTAACCCAATGTTGTAGTTGAGCATCCTCCTCAACTAATGATGCCACTGGCAATCCTAATTCCCGCTGTTGCATCAACAGGTGAAAGCGACTTCCCCAGGCAAGGCGTTCTTGTTGATCTGGAGAAACAGGTGTTCCCAATTGCTCTAAGTAAATGTGTTGAAATTTGCGGGGGCAAGTTTCTAGCAGCTTGAATTGCCCTTGGGATAAGGGCGTGAGGGATGATAGCGCCGCGTTAGCGACGTAAGGAGCGTCAGGATGTAGTTCTGATTTCATACCTACATGGTATTATCTACCCTTTTGTTAGTACAAATACACTTCCTTCATTGCCTCGCCCAATTCTCAAATCTTTATCGAGATAGGTAATATCTAGCCAGCCTTGTTGGTCGCGGCTTTCAATGCTAAAGTCAAGTGCTGGAAAAAACTTTTTACCTGTTTCGATTTGCTCGATAAAATCACTGGGAGACGTATAGCCGATTAAGCGTCGCAAACCCAGGATAGACCGCTCAAACCTGACATTAACACGGGAAGCAGAAACGGGTTCAAACCGAGCAGCAACGCTGACTAAGCCTTCCAGATAGGGTAACTCGGAGACTTCAGCAATGTTGTAAACTCTGGAAGTTGAGGTGCGAATACATTGGTAAATTTGACCAAGTGGTAAGGGTGGAACTCGACCCAAGTTCAATAGACTTTTACTGGTAGTGAAAAGCAGACGCCAGTTGCCTTCTAGGAGGTCGGTTGCCTCAAGGGGTCGAGGATTGGGGTTGCGGTCTTCGAGCCGCGCAACTTCTGCTAAGATTGCTATCCTGTCAGTTTCGGTTGCCAATAGACCACGATTTTTACCAGCGATCGCTTCTAGTAGTTCCGCTTTGCTAACCATCTCATGCTTACCTATTTTAATGTCTCACCAGGAAAGACTTCACCCTAGCAAGGCTTCTCACTAGTAGAGTGTCAACCTTAAATAGAGAAGCTCACACAGAACAAGGGGGAATTGCCTTAACAGTTATCCCTCAAATCTACCTTGACACTCTACTCGCTACCCGTGGTATGACTGTAGCCTTCCCGATGCTTTCTTCATTATTTATATAGAAAGCTCGATGTGCTAGCGTAATTTTGATAAGTTTATTGACCAAAAAAGGGAGTAGGGAGTGGGAAGTAGAGAGTGGGGAAAGAGAAAAAGCTACTCTTCTTACTAGAAGAGAATTTCTAGCCGTCATTCGCTCTTTTTTTTGGTAGACTCAAAAACACTTATCTTTAAGCTTCGTGAAATTAGTAGCCGATTCTTCTTATGAACAATCCTTCTTTGCGTGAAGAGCCTCGCGAACAACTGGCTGATGTAATTCCCATCAAGCAAGAAACTTCGCTTTTAGATTGGTTAGAGACCAACAATCGTCTATTGGCACGAGATAGCGATGAACAGAATTTCCTTGATGATGAAGAGGAAATCACTGAGCTGATGGGGGTTGATGACGGTGGTTATGACGACGACGATGATTTAGATGACGATATTGATGACGATTAATTAGCCACCTGCTGCTGTAGGGCAGATTGCTAGTAGCTTTTCACGGCAAGCGGTGCGTAGCTTTGTCTACCCACCGCTGAACTCTTTTCCATTTTCATTCAATCCTCAGGGGGAACATTTTTAGAGGACTGCTGTCTTAGTTTAATGTAAGCAGCTTTACGGGTCACATCTTAGAAATTGCGAAATTACGAGAGTGACCTACTTTCCTATAGAAGGACAGAGACATGATGAACATGATGAAAAGAGTAAGCGTAATTGCTCTGTTAGTTACTCTTACCAGCGGCAGCCTCATCACCCAGGCACAAGCTCAATTTTTTCCCAGAGACGATCGCGATCGCCGGGACGATGTTCGTGATGACCTTGAAGACACCTTAAGGGACATTAAGGATGACGCTGATCGATTTGTCCGTAGTCTCGACCGTTCACTGGACAGAAGCCGTATTGATGGCAGCCGGCGCGAAGATGACCTAAATGGTATCGCTAAAGAGCTCAGAGATCAAGCCAAGCGTGCGCGCGATCGCGTCAAAAGTCGCAATCTACAACGGGGTGACATCCAGCGCTTGCTTGACCTAGGCAGAAGAATGCAGACGGCGATGCGGAATACACGCCGCAACTTGAGCAATGATGCTCGCTCCGACTGGAGAGAGCTAAGTAACTCTCTGAGCCGACTGGAGCGCAACAACAGCTCTTTCAGACGTTAAACTCGTTCCCTGACTAAAGTACGTAGATTTTGGGGAAATGGGTAAATTTCAATTCTCCATTGCCTACTACCAAGACATTTAAAAGCCATTAATTACGTCTGGAAAGATGCGGCTTTTAGTGTTGTTAAACCTGAAAGCCCATCTCTTGCAATCCCTGGCGGAGGCGCTGAGCTTCCGTTGGGTTTTGTCTTTCGTGGATGGCGATCGCATTCTTAAATGCTGATAAACTCTCTGGGACTCTGCCAATTTTGAGCAAAATCACTCCTAAGTTTTGATAGGCATCCGCGTAGTCAGGGTTTAGCTCAATGGCTTTCTGGTAAGATGCGATCGCTGCTTCTATCTGCCCTAGAGCTTTTAATGTCATTCCCAGATTATTGTGTCCCGTCGCTAAACTGGGGTCAATTTTCAAAATCGTTTCATAGACGGTTTTGGCAGTGGTTAACTTGCCAGCGCTCAACAGCAAATTGCCCAAATTGTTGTAAGCGCCAATTTTCAGTTGCATGAGAATCGGTTGCTCTGTTGCGGCTTTATAGTGCTTTAATGCGGCATTGAGATTGTTCAGTCGAGTGTAAGCATAGCCGAGATGGTAGTGCAGCTCAAATAACACCAGAGGCTCTACCGAAGTAGCAGTCAGTCCACGCTCTAAAAGTTCGATGCCTTGTGTTAACTCACCGATTTGAAGATATAGCGCTCCCAATTTATTGCAGGTGTAAGCGTCATTAGGATGACTGGCTAGGAATCCTTCCATTGCTGTCCTAGCTTTTGTGTATTTATCTTGCGCTGCGATCGCTTCTGACTGATAGCCGTAGTGCAAAATCGCGATCGTGGAGAGATAAACTACCTGCCACTGGGGTTCGCGCTGCAATAACTCTTGCACGCTGTCATCCACCATTGCATGATAAGGCCTAGAAAAGCGAACCTCTGGGTGATTGCGGAATAAACGTGAAACCAGAGAATACGGAGATTGAGCTGCTCCCACTTCATGCCGTATCAGGTTAATCACCAGATGGCGATCGCTTTTCATCGCCTGCTTCATCTCTGGCACGATCTCACTCGTCAGTACTTCATCCGCATCCAGAACTAAAACCCACTTCCCTTGGACATACTTTAGAGCCTCGTTACGAGCGATCGAGAAATCATTACACCACTCAAATAGATGCACCTTGGCCCCAAACTTTCTCGCAATCTCAACTGTGCGATCCGTGGAACCTGTATCTAGCACGACCATTTCATCCACAATTCCCTTGACACTATTTAAGGTTTGTGGTAAGCGTGCTTCTTCGTTTTTAACAATCATGCACAAGCTGAGATCCATCTTGCACGAGTTATTTGCTGAAGGATGTGCTTGTCATTTTAGAGCGCCATGGCGCTTTTCAGAACAGGTCTACTGGGCAAATGGATCTTTTTTTGTGAACTTGATATAAGTATTCCAGTTATTTAATGAGCCATCATACTTAGATTTTTTTAGGAAAAATTCATTGTCCCAGTAATCTACAAACTGGATATCTGCTATAAAAGCAACGGCTTTGTCATTTAACAAAGAATTAGCTTCCCAGTAATCTATAAACTGAATATCTGCTAAGAAGTCATATTTGTTTAACAGTTTCATAGTTGATTCTCCGGATAAGTCTTAAGTACCTGTAGGTTTGGATAGTAATCCCCTTTTTAAGGGTCGCCTACTTTCCGTTTAATTCCGGTAATTTGCCAACTAAAAACCCGTGATAATGCTTACTCCAAAAAGTGATAGCGATCACAATAACAATTGAGATTAGGTAGTTTTAACAGTTTCTACACAAAGCTTAACATATAGACGACGGTCGGACCTTCTAGACCTTTTAACATTAAGTTACTGTGTTGCCAAGTGCCGTTCTTGAGGCTTGCTGCTGCGGTTTCGTCCTTGAGTAGGGCATCAGTCACAGCGATGTCGTTCCCTTTGCTAGTAGCTTGTACTCGCGCTGCTGTGTTGACAGTGGTACCGAAATAGTCAATTCGTTCGTTGAGGGTGACGCTGATGCACGGACCGACATCGATACCTATTTTAAGAATGAGTTCATCTTCTGGCGCTAAAGCTAGCTGTTGGTTGAGGGTTTTGAGTTGTTGGTGCATGGCGATCGCAGCTTGCAAAGCATCGCCAGGTACGGTGAAAGCT
>DALYIW010000089.1:23735-26646 GCA_031970155.1 Coleofasciculaceae cyanobacterium CTOTU46601
CCATAATTGCATCTCCAATCGTCTTGACAACAGCACCGTTATGCTCATCTACTACTCTAAATAAGCTGTCAAAGTGCTGGCGAATCAGGTAATAGGCTCGTGTATCTCCCTGGCGGACGTAAAGAGCTGTTGAGCCAGCCAAATCGGTAAATAGAATAGCAACTCGCCGAATCAGGAGGCTTTCATTTGGTGGTATAGTTTCACGGGGAAACAGGTCACGGAAGGTTTGTAATGTCATGAGGCGATGACCAGAAACCACACCGTAACGGGCATCTATTTCGGTACGAAAATTCGGGTCATCGGCTTGGGGTTCCAGTTGGCGCAACCGCTCATCAATACTAAATGTCACTCGCACTATTTCATCTGCATCGGTGGGATGGACGTGGAAACACTTAGGGCAGGTATGGTTTGTCCGCAGGTCAATCAGTCCTTTTGGACTGAAGTCAAGGTAGCGACAAGTTGGACATGAACATTGGACTTCCCAGTTAAGTGTAACCAGTCCTTCTTTCAAAGCGATGACCAAAAGCCGTAGTGTTTCCGATTCAGATAACTGTAAGCGATTGGCAATCATCCGGGGATTAGCACGATATAACTCTCGGCTGTCACTGTTTTGCAAAAACTTGGTGAGTTGTTGCCGTACAGATGAGTTGACATTATAATCAGCAGCCAAGGTATGTATGGCTTGTTCGATAAGTTTGTGAGGTTTTGCGATCGCATCCATAAGGTTGTCTAAAAAGTTTCAGCAAGCTGGGTCTATTTCCCATATTGCTAGGTTGACTTTAGAGGTAGTATGCAGCCCGCAAATTTCAAGAACGAACAAAATTAAGTTGGTGAGCGTCAATAAGTTTAGTAGGGTGGGCATTGCCCACCCTACTTGTAGGTAGCTAAAAGTCAGGTGTTTCTGCTGAATGCTGACGTCTTTAACATAGAAATGTTGAATTTAACCTACCTACTTATCCAAAGTCTATCAATCTCTCTGTGACTAAATTTAACGCTTAAAAACAGAATAGTTTCTAAACGTTAAAGAAGCAAAGGAAGGAAGCGCCAGTTTATTGTTAGCAAGCTTCGTCAGGAAAACTTCTATTCTTCGGAAGACGTTTCTTCAGGAGTTTCGGTAACCGAGTCCTCACTCGTTGCTTCAGGTGTCTCTTGAATTACTGGCGGTTTGGGTTTAGTTGGCTTTGGGCCACGCATCAAGGCTGGATTCACAGGAGCAGGACCTGACTCCTGTTGATTACCTTTACCTCTTCCTTTGGAGCGCTCTTTCTTCTGGAAAGATCGGGGCGCACTCCGTTCTTCTGAATTAGTTGAGTCAAGACGCTTTTCGATGGGGCGTCCTTTCTCTTTGGCCGGTTCGCCAACATCGCTGCTGGGAGCAACCACTTGACGCTCGGACTTCTTTATAGGACGTTCTACCATAACTTTAATACTCAGTTTTCCTTGTATCAGACACTCTACTTAGGAATCATAACTAAATATTGCCTTCCTCCAAGGCACCTTTAAACGGTTGGGAGTCGGGAATCGGGAGTCAGGAGTCGGGAAAAGCTGTTTTAAGCTAATGTGCAGTTAACGCCCCATAATTGTGGGGAAAGGGAGTCATGAGCCAGAATTTAGTATTCAGAGGGCTTCTGGTTCCTGACTACTCAATGGTAATTGCTGCATAAGAATGCAACTTGAATGCCGATTAGCTAACTACCTATGGTAAAGCTGGTGACTCTCATCTCCAGTCATGACTTCCTACTCCTCACTCCCTACTTCCCAACTTTAATCGCGTCGTGAACTAACAGGTTTTTGAGGTGATGTGCTATTTTTTATGGTCTTTACAGGACCACCTCCTAAACTGCGGAAATAAATGCTGCCAATCGAGAGCATAAACAGGACGTAGCCCAGGGCTTGAACAACATAAAGCTTATCGGTATAACCTAACAAAGCCTTCAAAACCAGACCCGGAAACTTGTCATCTGGCAGCACAGTTGTAGTATCCCAAACCATCGGCCCCAAAACGCAGGATGGGTTTTTGGCAAATCGCTCGTAGTAGAAGCACAACCCTTCTGACTGCCGATCCATCTGAGCGAGGGTTTTAACGGCGCTGTCAAAATGTCCTAGGGAGGAGACGACTAAACCAGCAACAATTAAGAGCAACAAAATACCCATTACTTGGAAAAAGCGACGGATATTAATCTTTACCCCCCACTTGAACAGCAAAACCCCAATCCCAGCCGCTGCGGCTATCCCACTAGTTGCGCCCAAGGCTGGTACTAATCCTTGCTTGAAATAGGAAAGAACTAAGAAAACTGTTTCAAATCCTTCTCGCAGGATAGCAATCAGAATCAGGGTGAAGACGCCCCAACCAGTTCTACTGTTCTGTTGAATCGCCGCAGTTACCGCGCCTTCAACTTCCGCCTTGAGAAACCGTGCCTGTTGAGTCATCCAGATTAGCATCCAGCTGAGCATGGCGATCGCAATTACACCAAACACCGCTTCTAGTAACGGTTCAATTACCTCCGCATACTGCGGATAGGTAGCCCTTAATACTTGAATACCCCAGCCGAATAAGACCCCGACTAAGGCACTGGCAATCAGTCCAACAACAATACCCGCGTAAACCCAAGGGTTTAGCTGCGTCGCTTTGGCTTTTTTCAGACAGGCTAGAACAATTCCTACAACAAGGGCCGCTTCGACACCTTCGCGCAGGGTAATTACAAAAGTAGGTAAAGCAGCACTAAAATCCATTTGTTGTTTGTTATTTGTTGTTTGTTGTTTGTTGGCTTGCCCTGAGCTTGGTCGTTGGGTTGTTTGTTGCTTGTTGACCGACAACTAATGACAAATAATACCATTTCTCTAGGAAGATGCACTGCCATAGCCTGTGCAGACAGGCTTGGAATGCAATAGCCCCAGTCTTCTAGACTGA
>DALYIW010000090.1:0-26363 GCA_031970155.1 Coleofasciculaceae cyanobacterium CTOTU46601
AATCAGGTAGAAAAAAAGAAATTTTCAATAATTTCAAGCATCATTATTGATTTATGGGGCTATTTCCACCTTCATCCTTCATCCTTCATCCTTCATCCTTTTTTAATCACAAGGTTGATGATTGTTGTTGATAGGCCAGATACACAGCTTCCAAAAATAGATCAGCGCTGACCTTTTGCGGCACTTTTTCCAATGCAATGACTTCCTTGACTTGATGAGCTAGTTTTCTACTCAACTGGGTCCTTGCTTCAGATGTCATCGCCTGACGACGCTGTAAATACTCTCGAATCACAGCAAAGTCTTCTGGCAGCAACTGAGACAAATTTGCCTCTATTTGTAGCTGATTTGCTAAGTCTTTTGCCTGGTCGGATACTGGGAAGCTAGCAGCAGCAACAGGTCGTTCGTCTTGAATCACCAGAGTCCCTGCCACGAAATCTCCTAGGCGCTTTTCCTGTTTAGTCAACGCGATGAGAAATACTCCTATAGACAAAATATCATCAACGGGTCGCAGCAAAGCACGAAGCGTGGATTGTTGTAGCCTAACGGGTCGTCCATCATCACGAATCACGCGAATTTTGACATAGCGCTTACCTGGTGTTTGTCCTTGCCATAGTGCTTCAAAAAAGACAAAGTAACCTACATAAACAAAGAAGCTAATTAATATCTGGATTGCCAACAACCAGAGTTGCAGACTGTTGTTATTGCCTGCAAAATTTTCTAGAACATCTCGCAGTTGAATCGCCAGGATAGCCCAGATTAATAGAAACCCAATTAGAATTAGGCCTAAAACAATATAGTCGATTAATAATGCATAGGCTCGGTTGCCAATTCCTGCTAGAGTAAATTCCAGTTCAACACTTTCTGGGGTTTGGAGCGTGACTTTATTAAAAAATCGCATGGCACTTGTGCAAAGCTTGAGGAGTAACGTTTATAGGGACAGGATTTACGCAAATTGCTGATTTAAACGCTACTGCTAGTAGTAGTAGTAGCGTGGGCAGTGCCCACCCTACATGTAGAGGTTCTGCGTAAGTCCTGAGTGAATTCTTTAAGCTTCGCATTTCACATCAACGATGTCAGCCTGTAAAGATGGGTAGGGAGATCTATGATTGCTCTTTTAGAGTTGCTTCGTCACCACAAGTACGGGAGAGCTACCCTAGCTATCGCGAAGTCCGCATTTCTAAACCCAGACCTTCTCGGCGATTACGGAGATCGTAGTAAATTACTGCTTTAATCGCTTGCCAAAATGGTATCAAAAGCGCACCGCTGGCAAAGGTCAACGCTACAGTTACTAAGAACTTCAGCAAGACAAATGTAGGAGAATCCGCAAGAAATACGACCGTTAAAATAACTTGAAGGATAGTGGTAACTATTTGAACAACAACAGATACCGGGATTGTGATCAAAAAGGCTACAAAGACTATCCACTGGAGACGTGAGACATATCCCTTGGTCAACTGCCAGCTGCGACTAATTGTTGAGCTAGCACCCAGATTATTCTCGATCGCTAGTGGCACCTCAACAATATACAAGCGAGATAAAAGCCGAATGTATCCAACGATAAAGGCAATAAAAGCGATCGCTCCCAGTAAAGCAAGAATAACCCATGCCCCAGCATAGGACCCGATAATAGCACCAATCGCCGCCCCCAAGATGCCAAAAATGATCCCAGCTCCAAATGTTACCGCCAACAACATCACGAATACCAAAATCGCAGCCCATAAAAAACTCCACATCCGTCGATTGACATGGCGACGGGCTTCTGTGACTGTCTCTGGCTGTTCGGTTAACTCACTAAAGGCTAGACGCGAGATCAGGGCTGAAATAGCATAAAATTTAGCCCATCCATAAATCGGAAGTATGATCCACAGATAAGCTGTGAACGCCAGGCCGTAATATAACTTAAAATGTTCGCGATAAAGACGTAGACTAGCACTGACGACATTGCCAACACTGAGAAGCCCGATAGGTTGGCGAGAGCTTCGACTCGTAGACGTGGTGGAACTTTGCCGTAGATTGTGAACTGGTGTTTGCTCGGTGCTTGAGGGCGTCTCTACTGGTGGAGGAACTGGTGTTTCAGTCACAGGCCGAGTTTGATGAGCAAGGAGATTATTAAAATCTGGTTGCTCAGTAATTGAGGGCTTCTCTGGTTGAGATACTAGCTCAAACTTTTGACTCCAAGCAGGAGAGTCTTCACCAGTCTGACAACCGTAAACCTTCACCTTTTTAATAGATTCAACCTCTAGCTTGATGAGACCATTACGGATGAATGAAACGCTTACTTCTTGGTCTGGTATCTGAGCGGATTCTAGTAGGATTTTTAAGTAATCATCCTTCCGACCAACCTTTGCTGTGATGCCCTTGGGTTGAAGTGAGCGATTGAGCATTATAGCAAGCGCTTTAGCATCGCCTTGCTTGGCAAGTTTCAGAAGGTTTGACTCAGGCATATTTTTAGCTCCATTTGTTAAGCAACGCGATTAAAAATATTTTTATAAAGTTACTGGGGTTGTTTGTTGTTTGTTGTTTGTTGTTTGTTGTTTTTTAATATTCAACCAACAGTAAATAACCAAGTAAGGTGAAGGCGTTCCTTCTACCCCTAAAAGAATTTGGGCTTCGAGATGACTTTGTGTGAAGTCACTTGGAAGAAGGCGAATACGTATGGATTCGCGCTAACAGGTTATCGAAATGTCTGCTTTGAAGTTTAGCTATTGCGGATAGGAATCGCGCACCTGTAAACCCAATCCTTCCTTTCGATTGAGCAAGTCGTAGTAGATGACAGTTTTAATAGCTTGCCAAAAGGGTATCAAAAGCGAACCACCAGCAAAGCTCAACCCTAAAACTAGCACATAGTACAGCAAGACGAAGAGGGCAGAACCCCTAGTGAATAAGGCCGCTAAAACTACTTGAATGACAAGGGTAGCTACTTGAATCGCAACGGATATGGGGATTGAGATCAAAAATGCGACAGTGAATATCAATACAATGCGTGAGACATATCCTGCGGTTAATTTCCAGCTACGACCAATTGCTGATGTGGCATCCACATTATCTTCAATTGCCAGTGGTACTTCAACAATCAGCAAGCGGGCTACTAGCCAGAGATAGCCAACTATTAGGGCGATTAGAGCGATCGCACCCAGCAGAATCAGAACAACAACTGACGCCGTACTCTGCCCAAGGATCGCACCCAGCACTCCCGCCAGGATGCCAAAAATGAGCACACCTCCCATACTTGCCCCAAACACAATCAAAGCTACCAAGATCCCAGCTAATAAAAAATTCCACATCCGAGGCATGACATGACTGCGGGCTTGATCAACTGTCTCTGGACGTTCGATTAACTCAGTGAAGACAAGACGTGAGAGCAATCCTATCATGGCAGAGAATTTAGCCCAGCCATAAATCGGAATTAAAACCCACAGATAACCAATGAACGCCAGACGATAATACAACTTGAAGCGATCGCGATAGACACGCAAGCTAGCGCTAACAACATTACCAACGCTAAGCGGACCCAATGGCTGGGGAGAGCTAAGATTCATAGACATAGCTGGACTTCTCCGGTTGTATGTGTGAGGCGCGAAAGTTAAGGCTATCTTAGGCTAGGTTTGGTAACAGTTCTGGGGAAACTTTATGAATATTCAACGTTGGATTGCAAGGCGAGAACCCAACTGGAAGCGATTGGATGCTCTTTTAAGCCAAGTGGAGAAAAAAGGGCTTAAGTCATTGCGATCGCCCCAAATCAGAGAACTAGCAAGTTTGTATCGTTCTGTTTCGGCGGATTTAGCTAGAGCAAGAACAAATCAGGTAGGAAATACCTTAGTGCAAGACTTGCAGCGACTGACTTCTCGCAGTTACAGCCAAATTTACCAAGGTTCGCGCCGTCAGGAATGGCAGGAGGTGGTAAAGTTTTGTCGCTGGGGTTTTCCGGCTATAGTACAGCAGACATGGGCTTACATCGCTGTGGCTACAGCACTTTTTTTGTTGGGGGCGTTGATTGCTTGGTGGTTTGCTTGGCAAGATCCTGTGTTTATGTCGCTGATTGTTCCAGAGTCTTTGATTGAGAAAGTACGCGATCGCCATGAATTATGGATGGGTTCAATTGTCGGCATTGAACCCTTAGCCTCTAGCGGCATTATGATTAATAACCTGAGGGTGTCCTTTGCTGCTGTTGCTGGAGGCATCACGGCTGGTGTCGTCACGCTATACATTCTGATATTGAACGGACTCAACATTGGTGCGATCGGCTCTTTAGTTGGACAAAATAACTTAGCCTATCCTTTTTGGGCATTTGTCTTTCCTCACGGTTCCTTAGAATTACCCGCGATCTTCTTTGCTGGTGGTGCTGGTTTACTGATAGCTAGAGCTATTCTATTTCCTGGTAAATATCGTCGTATAGATGCTCTTAAATTCTATGGTTCTCAGGCAGCACAACTTGTTTTTGGGATTGTGCCGATGCTGATTATTGCAGGTACGATTGAGGGTTTTTTCTCGCCTAGTCCAGTAGTTCCAGCACCTTTCAAGTATCTTGTTGGAATCTTATTGTTTACCTTCTTGGTTATTTATTGCAGTCGTAAGCAACTTCATCAAGAGATTTAGTTGATTACAAAGAAGGGAGTAGGGAGTGGGGAATTGGGAGTAGCAGCAATACAGAAAAACCAACTTTAGTTGATGGTCGCCAGCCCGCCTTACGCTTTTATATTTGTTTCAAGACGCGCAGCGCTAATAAACTTTCGTGTCCTTATTTTAATCCCCTATAGCAATCCTATTTGAATACAGGGATTGTAGGGCTGCCGTGCCCCTACCCCGTACCTGATAAATTGAAAACCTCTATAGAACTGCTATACATGCATAAGTCAGACTTGTGTGAGATGTACGTGGAGTAAAACCCTCAAAGTACTGTTCTGGTAACTGTCAAATGAATCCTACTGCATTGCTAATCGAAATTTTCCTTTTCGTCATGTGCATCAGTATGGCGATTACCTCAGGATTCAGATCTGACTTGAAAGCTGAACAACTCCGACTATTGTGTGAGTTGGCTATGTACATGCTCTGCATAGGAACTGTCGATTTTGTCTTCTGTAGAGGCGCACTCGCTAGGTTGGGTATTCGCCCACGCACCAATATTGGTTTGTTAGGTATTCTGTTTGCCCCATTCCTTCACGGAAGTTGGTCTCACTTGCTAGGAAATCTCACTACTTTCTTTATTCTTGGCTGGTTTGTAATGTTAGGAGGAACCCAGGAATTCTATACTGTCACGATTTTTATAGCACTCATTGGTGGTTTTGGGGTTTGGCTGTTTGGGAGACCCGCACCGCATAGTGGAGCTAGTGGAGTGATTTTTGGCTATCTTGGTTTTCTGCTGGTTAACGGTTACTTTGAGAGTGATTCACTGGCAATTGTACTCTCAACTCTTGTTGGCTTCTGCTATGGTCAGCTACTCTGGCTTGTGTTTCCTATAGTCAAGGGCATGTCGTGGGAATCACATTTATTTGGCTTTCTGAGTGGCGTGCTGATTGCAAGCTTTCTGGATGTACTTAAAGGGATATTTCCTATGTTTTAAACAAGGGTTGTTTCAGGCGTTTAGCTTCAAAGTAGGAGTCAGAGGTGTAGAAGACAGCCACTCACGCGCCGAGAGCGCACAACTTTCTTTCCATGAAAATAGCTCTCCTAACTCCTGTATTCTGACTTCTGACTTCTATGTAGGATTTTGAAAATGCGCTCACAAAAACCTTCATGACCGATAGCTCCCAAACAGAAATCCTTCACCTCAGTGACCTTTGTCAAGACAAACCCGAACGTCCCGGATGGTCAATCACCTTCGGAGCCACTTGTGCAGATGCTGCTGCTGTCTGTTTGGACGAGCGGGGGCATCACAGTCCTGTTACCCTGCAAATCGACGGAATCCGACCTTATGAAATCAAACTTCAATGGAACGCGATCGACGACACCATTCGCCGATTTAATGCCGATCGAGAAGTCGCCACCGAATACGGAGCCTATGGTATCGCTGCACTCATCATGCCTCGCCTCACTAAGCTCACCATCATCGAACGCTCGGTCAAAGGAAAAGGCTTTGGCTTCGATTTTTGGCTTAACTCCATTGATGAAAAAGACATCTTGTTTCAGCGTAAAGCCCGTTTGGAGGTCTCGGGCATTCGTCTAGGTTCTGAAAGCATCATCCAATCCAGAGTTAATATGAAGCTAAAGCAGATCAGTCCTTCAGACACCGTGGCTCCTGGCTACGTTGCTGTAGTTGAATTTGGCACTCCCAGAGTATGTATCGTTGAAAAATGCAGGACTTAGAAACTCTCCACCGAGAAGCAATGGAACTGGTAGATCAGGCAGTCTTAGCCCGTCAACGTGGTGATGCTGAGGCAATCTTGGAGTTTTCTAGAGCTGCCTTCGTCAAAGAACGGGCAGCGGCTGATTTAGTTGCCAATCAACTCGATTTGGAACCCACTCGTTCTGTTTTACATCGCAGCGCCGCAGTCCTCGCCCTGGAGTGTGCTGAACTCCGAGAAGCCGAACGATTGATTGGACGGGCGCTAGCTGGCAATCCTCCCGACGATATTGCTGACGAACTCCGCGACTTGCTTCTGGAAGAAATTTACTCTCAGCGCCAAGCTATAGGGCGCTAATTCCCTTTGCCTCACTGCTATTTTACTCGTTGGGCCTGGGATACGATCGCTTTCTCGTTTAGCATCAATTAAGCAGTTAAACGCATTAAGCTACAGGGGTTTCTGCCGACTTTGTGATGTAGCCCAGAATCAACTCAAAATCTTTGCGGATTTCTGCGAGTTGTTTTACCCAGGTGTTTGAAGTCGCGATCGCGCTTTCTTCTTGCTGACGAGCCTCGGCAATTTTATTCTCAATCTCTCCGTAAACTTGCTTTTCAAATTCCCACAGTTGTATTTGAACCTGATTTTCTAGGTCTTTTGCTATTACCTGAAACTGACTTGTAATCTCCTGGCGGATATCAGCCATTTTCTTCTCTCGCTGACGTTCCTGTAGGCTTGCATGGACATCGACTCCGACTGAAACAATCGCTAGAGCAGGGCCAAGGAATTTAGCAGCGTTGCCGATATTTTTAGCAATATTGACAGCCTGCCAAGGTTTAAACTTGAAGCCTACAAATTTCCCGACCGCCACAACTCCCTGATGCATACCACTTCCTGCTACATCTAGAGAGCGGAGAAAGCCCTGTCCAGAAGCCGTTTTTACAAAACCCCTGGTCGCTAACTTTGTCAAACTAACTCCTGCTGTATCACCGATACTTTTGAGCATATTAACTTGACCTTTAATGCGCTCCTCATCCAGACCAGAGTCTACATTGTGGGCAGATCGTCTTTATTGAATTTTTGGCTAGTCTCCTGATAGATAGCTTTCAAACGTTCTTCAAACCGGATAGCTTTTAGTTTTTGCTCCCAGCCTAGTTTCAAGTTGATTTCGTTAGTGTTCCAATGAGCTTCTGCAAAGGATGGAACAGCGTTTAAAGTATCTTGAAAAATCGTCTCAATTTGTTGCAGTAAAAATTCACCAGCATCCTTCTCCGCTTTTTGGATATCTTTTTGGATAATCCCACGCTTCTGTTTGAGCGTATTTGTCAACTGTTCATAAACTTGGGCTTGTTCTGTCACCCATTTGTAAGGATGGTCTATTGCGCCTACAGTAGAACCGAGCAGAGTTTGCGATCGCCTAATTACCCCATGCTCAACCAGAGATACGCGAATTGAGTCAAGAAAATTTTGTATCCGGCTTGCCTTAAAAAGCTTGACTTTACGCTCTTTATGTGATGGTTCGCGGGACATCTGCGCGGCAAGAAGCAAGACAGGAACAACGTCGAAGTAGTCATTAGCATAATGCTGTTTTGCGTAGCGATGGATGCGCTGGATGTGTCCACCAAGACCACTTTTTCCATCTATAGCGAACAGTTTGTCGGGGTCTTTCAAGAAATACTCTAAACGTCGAGAGTCCCGCAGGTTATTCTTGACATTAAGCAGAATAATTAGCGGTTTGGCTTTTTCCTTTAATACCTGCAAGAATCCAAACTCTGTTTCCTGAATACTGTCATTCGTGACCACATAACAGATGACATCAGACTCTTCGATAACGCTCTGGGCAATTTCCTCATCAGTTTTGCCTCCAGGCGCACCGATTCCAGGGGTATCAATGATGCGGATATTTTTCCACTCATAGACCCGATTAAAACGAGTAGTGCGCTGCTTACCAACACCGATAGCATCCCAACCTTCACCTGTAATAATGGCGTGCAGAGTACTTTTTCCTGCTTTGGTTTTACCCATAAAAGCAATGCTGAAATGATTGAGAGCGCGTTGCTTGGCATTAAGCGACTCACGCACACCCTCAATTTCTTTAATAACTTCAGTGGTGAGAGCCTTTTTAGTATTTTCAAGTTGTTTTGCGACTTCTTTAGCAGTGGTAGCTTGACCCTTGCTACTTGCTTTGTCCTTGATTTCTTCGATCACCAGTTGGATATTTCTTCCCAAATTGGTCAGTGCTGATCCGGTTCCTTTGAGAGCTACTTCGGCAAACTTATAATCTTCAGTAGCGATCGCAGCACACTGCTGAATAGCCTCATCGTATTCTGGCCCTGCCAACAGAATTTCCCGTTGCAGTTGCTCAATTCGGCGTCCGACATTTTCAGGGGCAATCTCTGCCAACTTAGTCACCAGTGAGCGTGATAAGACAGACTCAGCTCCCTTTAACAAACGGGCACCGACAGACAGTTCTGCTTGCTTGTTGTCATTGTTGACAGAGCGGTTAGCCGTGAAGCCTTCTGCTTCTTGAATAAGCTGTTGTATCTCCCCCGCAGACCACTGCCAAATCCGTGCCACCTGCTCGATCATCTCGCGTTCCAACGGTGAAAAGAAACCGTCAATGTACGCCAGCGCTAGGATTTGCCGCATTGCCTCACTTTGCTGACCTGGCGGTATGCTACGAGCTACATCCTTCACACAGAGATGGTGTTCGTCTTGAGCAAGGATTTTCTCCATCTCATCAAGAGTGCGTTGTCCTATCTTGACTTGGTTTGCCAGTTCGCGCAGAGCTTTCGACTCTTCAGAATGAATCTGTTGATCAGCACAGACCATTTGTGTGACCAGTAGAAATGGGTAGTCTAGTTGTTCACTAGCTATTATGGTTGAGTCAGACATCTTTACCCTCTAGGAAATTTTGGATGCAAGGGAGACCATAACAGATGAAAGCAAGTATGGCTCTAATACATAGTTCCCAAGTTAACCCTCAAATTTGCCAAAGGGTAGGTCAGTATTTGAGTTGCGTAAGTCTTGAAGGAGTTATCTAAAGTATTGTGCTAACAAAGGTGAGTATGTAATCTACTATCGCCTCAACAGGCTTACTCGCTGAAAGATTACACAAGCAGCGTTAAAGCATATTGCGAGCTTTGAGTTGTAGATAGCGATCGACTAATTGTTCACTAATTTGATTAGCTGGGGCATCCAATACTAGAACACCTTTTTGCTTCAACTGGGCAAAGGCAACTTGACGTTGAGCAAGTAGATCTAGGGCAACGGCGCGGCCATAAGTCGCTGCAACCATCGCTTGCTTCCCCTCTTGCAAAGTAGCAGGAGTGTGCGCCAGTCGGTCAACCTGGGGGTCGCCAAGAGTTACGCAGAACGGTAAGTAGCGAGGTGTCAGACGTGCTAGTGCGGCAAGGAGTTCAGCTGAGGCAGTAATATCTACTAAATCTGTAATAAGAACCACTAAGGCGCGACGGGTTTGCTGATTTACCAGTTTTGTTACGGCACCAACGTAGTCGGGTTCTAGTAGTACTGGTTGAATGGGAGTAAGGCGTTCAATCAGCTTGGAGAGTTGATGTTGACCTCGTTCGGGTGGAATCCAGGTGGTTACTTCTCTGTCAAAGACGCCGATTCCTACTTTGTCGCCTCGATTTAATCCAGCTAAGGCTAGAGATAAAGTAGCATTCAAACCCCAATCAAAGCGCTTGAGTCCCTGCACTTGCGCTGTCATTAGGCGTCCTCGGTCGAGCAAAATAATTAGGGTTTGCTCTCGTTCTGGTTCTAATACTCTTACTAACGGGCGCGATCGCCTTGCGGTAGCTTTCCAATCAATCAGGCGAGTGTCGTCACCAATCCCATATTCCCGCAACTCAGCAAATTCAGTGCCTATACCGATGCGTCGCGCTTGGCGCATGGTGCCAGTGTTTTGCAGGGTGAGGCGAATGGAAAGCGATCGCAACCCAATCAAGTCTGGATACACCGCTACTATCTGACTGGCTGGAATTTTGCGATCGTGCCACGCCAATCCCCACGGCCCCAGCTGCCGCACTTGAATGTTTCCCCACTGAAACTCACCTCGACTATCTGGGTGAATTGTATAAGTCAGTTCCTGAGAATTGTTAGCCTCAAGTGTTGTCTCAAGTGTTGCTGTAGAAACCTTAAACTCTAATGGATAGTAATCACGTAGGCGAATTTTTGCAGGCCGATTTCCTGATTGCACCGATAGAACAACGGGATTATCTCGCCCAATGGAAAGCCGTTGTAAGGGATGGCGCGTCACTTTCACCGCGTTAGGTTTCACTCGCTGCCCATCCCAGATAGCTAGACCTAACACCACGCTATCGAATATCAGGGTGCTAATGATGCTGACTTGCGGACTAAAAATGATGGCGAGGATTATTGCGATCGCCATTCCCAGAACCAACAAACCATAAACTCGTCGTGAAGGAATCATTGTTTCAACTCATGACTTCTGAGTCAGTGAAGAGTCCTGAATTACCACCATTAATAAATTACAAATTTTCTAGAGTACAAACAAAGTAGAACTTAAAAAGATTAGATTCAAGGGAACGATGAGGGCGATATTTTTGGTGAAGCTCAGCCGTTGACAAATTTTCTAGAACTTTCAAACCTAAATCTTTAGCCAGTGGCTCAATAGTTTCAAAGCCAGTAATCCACGGAACATAAAGACTTTCGTACTTATCAATATAATCATTTATGTCCTGATATCCTGTGGTTCTCGAAATCACCTTATCCGACATGTAATCAAAGGATAATTTAAAGTTCTTGACATTGTTACGAATTTGTTCTACTACAAATATCACATCTTCTTTAGGGATTAAGGTAGTATTCCCTTCCCACAAAAAATAGGTAGGAAGCTCGAAATCAAACTGGTTTTGTCTAAGCAAAGATACTAAGTCATCTTTCACATAATCACCAGGAATATAACGAACATTCGCCGTAATTTGATTTTGCTTGAGACTTTCTTCTTTTAACTCAAGAGTAGAACCAGTATCAATTTCAAAATAAGTTACACTTTCAGAACTTTTCCTGACTGCACGAGTATCCAGACCCGACCCTAAAATCACTACCTGCTTAGAACCCAGTAAAATTTGATTAGATAACACATCATCAAAATACTTAGTTCGTAATTTGATCATCTCTTTGGCAAGAGGAAAGGTCTGAGCTATCTCATCAGCGACTCTTTTTGTTTCCTCGCTGAGAAAAAGTTTAACAATGTCATCCTTGTAAAGAGGAGTGGTCTCTTCACTCTCTTCAGCTCTAAATTCAGCAATCACAAAAGCTGTTCCACTGACATTTTGTTGTTGGTTGTTGGTTGTTGGTTGTTGGTTGTTCATTGGAGGGTGCTTATCTTGGTACGGGCACTTGATTTAGCAATGAGGCGATTATAGAGTCAATTTGTAAGCCATCTAGCTGTGCTTCAGGTTTGAGAATCAGACGATGACGTAGCAGAGGTGGAGCAATTGCTTTCACGTCATCCGGGGTAACATAAGTGCGTCCTGCTAACCAAGCGTTAGCTTTACTTGCTTGTAGCCAAGCAACAGCTGATCTAGGAGAAGCACCTAACGTTAGATCCGGGTGTTGTCGCGTGCGCTGCACTAACGCTAGAACGTAGTCTAGCAGCTTGTCTTCAACCTCAACAGTTTGAACGGCTTTACGGGCGCTGATGATCTGATCTACCGTAGCTAGAGGCTTCAGACGAGCTAAATCAAGGCGTTTAGCTCGAAATCCTGCCTGAACATTGAGCAACATTTGCTTTTCTGCTGCGGCATCGGGGTAATCTACAACCAGTTTGAATAGAAATCGGTCTAACTGAGCCTCTGGTAGGGGATAAGTGCCCTCGAATTCCAAGGAATTTTGAGTAGCAATTACCCAAAATAGCTCCGAAAGCGGTAAAGTCTCGCCATCTAGCGTTACCTGCTGCTCTTCCATCGCTTCTAGCAGCGCTGCCTGGGTTTTGGGTGGCGTGCGGTTAATTTCATCTGCTAGCAAGACTTCGGTAAATACTGGCCCTTTCTTGAGAGTGAAACTACGGCTATTTAGGTCAAAAATATTCGTTCCCAGAATATCTGAGGGCAAAATATCTGGCGTCAGCTGAATTCGTCGGAAATCTGCCTGCATCAGCCTTGCCAACACCTTAACTAGTAAAGTTTTTCCTGTGCCTGGTACGCCCTCAATAATCACATGTCCACTACTCAACAGCGCCACCAGCAACTGCTGCATCAGAGTAGATTGACCGACTATTATCTTGCCAAGGGTTTGGTTGAGGCGATTAAATAAGGTGTTGGTTTCGCTCATGTTATCTATCAGTTTTAATGGGGAGTCGGGAGTCGGGAGTCGGGAGTCGGAAAGAACAGATTTACATAAGGGTAGCGAGACGGTTTTCCCTATTCTCAACTCCTGCTAATGTGCAATTGATCATGCATATCAGCTTATCAAGACGAGAGATGGCGACGGGTTTGCTCCCATTGTTCCAACCAGGCTAGCAAGTCTTTCTCGCTCAGTCGCTGTTTTTGAGATGGCATTTCTAGCAATTGCTCTAATTCTTTTGCTGGACGCCCTGTTTGCTGTACCCACGCTTTTACAAGGGATTGATGGTCGAGTTGCTCTTGTCCTAAAAAGAGTGTTTTTTGCAGTTGCAACTGTTCGTCTTTGCCTACTACCTCCACAATAAACTCACTGCTGTTTGCTTTTTGCAAGACACCCGCTAAAGCCTGGATGTAAGCTTCGCTGTTGTCAACTACTGGTGCTGATAAGGTCAAAGGTTTTCCAAAGCGACGATTTCCAGCCCAGATAGCAACAAGTAGAAGCATGAATCCTTGCACCAACGCTGGAAATACAGGTGTCTTAGCTAAATAACTGAAGAGACTTTCCGCAGATTTTTGCTTGATTGCCTCTGTATCTTTGTACCCGTGGATGTATTCATCTACCCAAATAGAATTTTGAACTTGAGAATTAGCAATTAGTTGATTTTTCTCCCTTTCTCTCTCTCTCCCCCCCTCTCTTTCTTTTGATTGGGTGACAAGTTGCGCTAGAAATTCATAGTTGCCCTGGAAGTCTTGATAAGCATTAGCAGCAAGATGGGGGGTGCTGGCGTAAATAATTCGCCCTTTGCCAATACTCTCTTGCCAAACAACTGCACCGAAGCGATCGCCTAAAAGTCCTTCTTTCGCTTTCTTTTCCCTTCGCCGCGTGTCAATCTTAACGCTTAGATCTCCTGCTTTTTGCATCGTACTAAAGGGAGCTGCTGTCACTGGCTGATAAACTCCCAAAATCACCAAGGTATTTCCCTTTTTAACCCAGTCTTGGGATCTACCATAATAAGTGCCTCCTGACGCGCAACAGAGTAGTTGGAGGTTGAGCATTCTGGTTATTAGCTAAATCATCAAAGGGTTTTCGCCACCGCTTAACAGGAGTTCCTCGTTCCGACATGAAAGCGTACCAAGCACCATACCCATCTGGGGAACGGCTATAGGTAGAACCGCTACTTACTTTATTCCTAGTAGGAGCTGTTAGGAGAGTGATTAGAATTATCGCCCCAATTGCGATCGCTCCGAATAACCACAACCGCCGATTTGACAGTTTCATGACACTTCAATTTCGCGATAGGCTTGCTGGCACTGCTCAAAGACAGAGAGTGACGCTTCAGTATGACTAAAACATAGCTTCTGATGAGTCATGAGCAAGGTTTGGTAGGGTTGGGGCTGGGGTAGTACCTGGATGAGTTGCAGATATTCCCCATCCGTGCGACTGAGTTGGTGAGGAGCAACTCCAGTATCATTCAATCGCTGCAACATCGCCATATACAGACACAGACAAGCTTCGCGGTAGTTACCCTGCTGCTGGAATTTTTGCGATCGCTGCAACCACCCAGCAACTGATGATTCACTCGCTGATGTTTTTGTCGCTTTGTCAGCTGACTGATTCAGTTGATTTCTCAGGGAATAAAAATAAGGACTGAGCGATCGCATAATCTGCACAGCCACCCAGCATAATAGAAAAGCTAGGAGCACCCAAAAAGCTGCCTTGACAACTAGCCACAAGAGTGGAGACTTCAACCAAGACGGCAGAGACATATTAGGTATGTCCGGTGAAAATCGGGTAGTTTGCAATTCCCACCACTCGCCAAATCGTTGTTGCAACTGGGACAGCTGCCAACCCCAATTATTCTTCTCAAAAGAACCCGCAGGCATATTAAATCACCTCACTTTCAAGAAACTAACTTGAAAATAGGGAGTCGGGAGTCGGGAGTCGGGAGTCGGGGAAGAGGAATTTTCATTCCTGCCTTGTGAGCAAGTGCTCATGGTGTCTGTCTTGAAAAGAGGGAGTCAGGAGTTGGGGAGAAGAGAAATTTTCATCCCTTCTTTGTGCGCTCCCCGCTCATGTCGTCTAATCTGTTGGAAATTATGAAAGTCTCTTCCACCTACTCCCTACTCCCTACTCCCTACTCCCTACTCACAATTTAGGCTCACGCAAATGCCATTGTGTAGACTGCTCGTAAGCATAGGCTACCTGAAATAGCTGGTCTTCCCGCAAAACTTTACCAATCAGCTGCATCCCAATCGGCAACCCCTTCTCATCAAATCCACAAGGTACACTGATACCAGGCAAACCCGTAAGACTTACCGGAATAGTCATCAAATCACCAAGATACATACTCAAGGGGTCTTCTGTCTTTTCCCCCGCTTTAAATGCTGTTGTGGGAGCAGTAGGACACACTAATACATCAACTTTCTCAAAAGCCGCCTCAAAATCTTGTTTCAGCAGAGTACGGACTTTTTGAGCTTTCAGGTAATAAGCGTCATAGTATCCTGCTGACAGAGTGTAGGTGCCCAATAGAATTCGGCGTTTAACCTCTTTGCCAAACCCAGCAGCGCGAGTTTTGTTATACATCGAGAGGAGATTATCAGTATCAGGTACACGCAAGCCATATTTGACGCCATCGTAGCGAGCCAGATTGGCTGATGCCTCACTAGGAGCAATGATGTAGTAGGTAGGCAAACCGTAGCGGAAGCGAGGACAGGAAACCTCCTGGATTTCAGCGCCTAGATTTTTCAGCTGCTCTAGAGCTTTATTAACAGCCTGTGCGACACTGGGATCTAAGCCTTCGCCAAAGGTTTCTTTAATCACGCCAATCTTGATCTTAGTTTTAAGCGTGGGCTGAAGTAACTTGGCGTAGTCGGGGATTTCAACTTTTAGACTGGTACTATCGTTGGGGTCATGACCTGCGATCGCATTTAATAAAATAGCCGCATCTTCTACATTTCGTGCGAAAGGTCCAATTTGATCCAAAGAAGAAGCAAACGCAACCAAACCGTAACGAGAAACCAGGCCATACGTAGGTTTGACTCCAACAACACCACAAAAAGACGCTGGTTGACGAATCGATCCTCCGGTATCGGAACCGAGAGCAACAGGACACTCTCCCGACGCTACAGCTGCTGCCGAACCCCCTGAAGAACCTCCAGGCACCCGCTCTAAATCCCAAGGATTAGCCGTAACTTGATAAGCTGAGTTTTCAGTGGAACTGCCCATCGCAAACTCATCCAGATTGGTTTTGCCCACCATCACCGCTCCGGCATCCTTGAGCTTTTGCGTTACTGTTGACTCATAGGGCGGCACAAAATTTTCCAGGATTCTGGAGGCACAAGTTGTAGGAATTCCCTTGGTACACATGTTGTCTTTGATGCCAATCGGAATCCCCGCCAAAAGCCCAACTTCTTCACCAGCAGAAATTTTGGCATCTACTTGACGCGCCTGCTCCAAGGCGTATTCTGATGTTACGCATAAAAAACTGTGTAACACAGGCTCTAGCGCCTGAATCCGGTCTAAAGCTTCTTGGGTAATTTCTACGCTTGAGCGTTCTTTGCGGATGATTTGGTTGTGCAACTCGCGGATGGATGCCATGTAATGCTCCTTAGTGACTCACAATCTTTGAGTATCTCCTATTTTGTAACGCTCGGAATTTCTCAACAGGCAGCTTCGGTGAAATAGTAAGCAGTTTTTAACTACAATTACCCAAACCCTTCAAAAAAATGAGACAGTCGGCTTAATTTCTTTATATTAATTTTATACATTTTTACACTTACTTTATATTCACCTTGTCCTCCACAAGCTTGAATTGGGAATCATTAAGTTAGAAGTATCACCAGTGGAATCTATCACCATGCTGTTTTGATGACCAAACAGCAAAAAAAGTAAAAACCTACCGGAAGTATGAAGAGAATGTATTAATATTCCAGGCAATATTTTTTGATGACATAAAAAACTGTAAAACTTTTTATGAAATTAGTTATGAATTGCCGACTTGTCAAAAGAGCAATTAGCTGCTTGTATTGATTAAACTCGTAATCATCATCACTTGACAGAGGTAATTCCGGATTTTCAGGTTAGTCGTTTTCTAGACCCTAGACAGAGTATCAATGTTATACCAAGACCCTCCAAACTCAGATTTAGAAGTTCCCTATGAAGACGACACAATGAGAATCTCCGGTCTTACTCACATTAGGGACTACATTAATGAAGATGAACAAAGTAAGCTACTTAATCTTATAGACCAGGCAGAATGGTCACCTATCTTAAAAAGAAGGGTGCAACATTATGGCTATAGATATGACTACAAAAAAGGCTTACTTACTTCTTCGAGCTACTTAGGAGCTTTGCCAGATTGGGCAAAAAGCCTGGCCAATAAATTTGTGGCTGATGGTCTAACAGCAAAAGTCCCCGATCAAGTAATCGTCAATGAATACAAACCAGGGCAAGGTATTATGAGTCATATTGACTGTGTACCTTGCTTTGGAAACACGATTATTTCTCTCAGCTTGGGGAGTACATGTGTTATGGATTTGACTCATTCTCTAACAAAAGAAAAGGTATCAATTTTCCTATTACCTGGAAGTGTGCTGGTCTTGCAACGAGAAGCCAGATACGATTGGGAACACAGCATTACTGCCCGAAAAAAGGATAAATATCAGGGTAAAAAATTGGTTAGAAATAGAAGATTATCGGTGACGTTTAGGGAAGTTTTATTTCCTTATAAATAAAATCGCTCTACTAAGTAATGTGAGCCGGAGAGCTCACTGCTGGCTGTACGTGAGCTATCCGGCTCACACTACCTAATAAATTGGCTGCATTGAGATGCACTCGATGAACAATGGGCGATGAATCATTGAACTTGACACTCCTAAGTCTCAATGGGTGGGCTTTCAGCTGCGTCAATAGTAAGATAGGCTTGCATAGTTGAGCAGTTGCGGTAATGGATTTAGATAAGCCATTAGGTTCAGTAATTCAAGGCTCTCTTTCCGCAGGACTGGAAGTACGATTGCATCCTGATGTCTCTGTGGAAGATATGCGAGTGGGCAAGTTTTTGGTGGTACAGGGGGTGCGATCGCGCTTTTTCTGTATGCTTACCGATGTCTCCCTAGGAACATCCAGTCAACGGATTCTTGCCAATCCTCCCAGTCCTGACGACGATTTTTTACGAGAAGTTCTGGCAGGTAGTGGCACCTTCGGGACGGTGAATCTAACACCGATGCTCATGTTTACGCCACAAGAATTCAGCCGACAGCAGAAAGGAGTTGCCCTCAATGGGAATAGTTCCTTAGCCTCCTTTCAAGCTCAAAGTAGTGAAGAGATGGAGTTGTTGCCAGTTAAGACAATTCCCAGCCACTTCTCTCAAGTGTATGACGCCAGCGATCGCGATTTCCGGGCGGTCTTTGGTTGGGAAGATGACCCCACTCGGCGTAATTTTGCGATCGGACAACCTCTTGACATGGATGTCCCTATATGCATCGACTTAGACCGATTCATCGAACGCAGCAACGGCGTCTTTGGCAAATCCGGCACAGGTAAATCCTTCCTCACCCGGTTACTGCTATCAGGGATTATCCGCAAGCAAGCCGCAGTTAACCTAATTTTTGATATGCACTCAGAATATGGCTGGGAAGCCGTTTCAGAGGGCAAGCAATTCAGCACAGTTAAAGGCTTACGGCAGCTATTCCCCAGTCAGGTGCAGGTTTACACCCTCGACCCTGAATCAACCAAGCGCCGAGGCATACGTGACGCCCACGAACTTTATCTCAGCTACGACCAGATTGAAGTCGAAGATATCATGCTGGTGCGTCAGGAGTTAAATCTCTCCGAGGCGAGTCTGGAGAATGCGATCATCCTCCGTAACGAGTTTGGCAAATCCTGGATTACTCAGTTACTTAATATGACCAATGAAGAAATCCAGATGTTTTGCGACGAGAAGCGAGGTAACAAGTCTTCGATTATGGCCTTGCAGCGCAAACTGCTACGTCTGGATGAGTTGAAATACATGCGTAGCGCTTGTCCCCATAATTATGTGGATCAGATTTTGCAATCGCTAGAAGCGGGTAAGCATGTGGTGGTGGAATTCGGTTCACAGTCCAATATGCTTTCCTATATGTTGGCAACCAATGTGATGACTCGTCGCATTCATGCCAGCTATGTTCGCAAAGCAGAAGTATTTTTGCAGTCGAAAAATCCAAGCGATCGCCCCCGCCAATTAGTAATCACCATCGAAGAAGCACATCGCTTTCTCGATCCCGCCACAGTCCGCCAAACCATCTTTGGGATTATTGCCCGTGAGATGCGTAAATACTTCGTTACTTTACTTGTGGTGGATCAGCGTCCGTCTGGGATTGATAACGAGGTAATGTCCCAGATTGGCACCCGTATTACAGCCTTGCTAAATGATGACAAGGATATCGAGGCGATTTTCACTGGGGTATCTGGGGGGCAAAGTTTGCGATCGGTTCTAGCCAAGCTTGATTCTAAACAACAAGCCTTGATTTTAGGTCACGCCGTCCCGATGCCAGTAGTAGTGCGAACTCGTCCCTACGATCAAACCTTCTACGCCGAGGTTGGGGATACTTCTTGGGATGAAATGCCGGATGAAGAGGTGTTTGCGGCAGCGGAATCAGCTAAGGCGGATTTGGGGTTTTAGGACAATAGGTAATGTCGGCTAAAGATGTCTTTCACAACGCTGTCAAAAATGCCCTTCAAAAAGAAGGGTGGATAATTACTGATGACCCGTTGTTCATTCGCTTTGGCGGCATTAACATCTATATAGATTTAGGTGCAGAAAAGGTTATTGCTGCGGAGAAAGACGGACAAAAGATAGCGGTTGAAATTAAAAGTTTTCTCGCGCCATCTGCCATTTCTGACTTTCATCTAGCTCTAGGACAGTTTTTGAATTATCATTTAGTGTTGGAGAGACAAGACCCAGAGCGGATTTTATATTTAGCTATTACCGTGGATGCCTACGACAGTTTCTTCATCCTTCCGTTTACCCAAATGGCAATCCAGCGTCATCAACTCAAGCTACTTGTTTACGAACCTGAGACTGAGGTGATTGTCCAATGGCAAGAGTAGAGGAATATCGCCAACATATTCAAAACTTACTAATAGAATACGCTAGCTATAAGTCATCATCTGAAGATGTTGAATCTCAGACTATTTTTGATACTGAACACGATCATTATCAATTAGTTCATGCTGGCTGGAACAACAAAAGACGGGTATATGGTTGTGTGTTGCATCTAGATATCAAAGACGGCAAAATCTGGATTCAACATGATGGAACTGAGATTGGAATTGCGAACCAATTAGTAGAGTTAGGCGTTCCTAAAAGCGATATTGTTTTGGCTTTCCATTCACCCTTCAAAAGGCAATTTACTGAGTTTGCCGTTGGGTAGAGTAAGATCTTTTTTAATTGGCTGACTAGTTTCTTCGCTAAATCAATCACGCTGCCAAATTTTGATCATTTGCCTCAGTAGTAAGCGAACGACGGACTCTTCTGTATGCTCAAAATCTTCTACATTGTACTGGTTCTATATTACTGAAACACTCTTTTTTTCTGATAGTTTGGGTGTTTAAAAATAAGTCTTGATAAATTGCCTGGGCACAAGCATAGCTTAAGCCCACTGGTACAGCATTACCAATCATCTTGTAAGCATCAGCTAATCTTTCATAGCAAAAAATGAAATCATCTGGAAACGTCTGTACTCTGGCGCACTCGCGTATTGATAATCTCCTGTAAGGTTTGGGTGAATTAGAGTCAAATATCCATTTGTCTTTTCCTACATGAATCATTTTGTTTGCCTGGGGATGGATGGGTGCGTGACGACCACCAGCTTGGATAGTAAAAGATGGTTCATTCCAAAAACGAACGCGATTACGGGACATATAAATACTAGAGAATCCACCAATCATATACTCATGATTTGGCACAAGGCAGGCTTCCCCTTGCGTCTTATTGTTTTTCAATCCCGGAATTGCCGACTCGCGTAAATCCCAGATAGCATCCCGTAAAGTAGGAACCTGAAAACTGGGCACCAACAAGTTAAAATCAAAACGTTTATTCAAATCAACGTGATAGCCAATAAAAATAACTCGTTTTCTATCCTGCGGCACGTTGTAATCCTTGGCATTAAGCAGTTTGAATGAGACGACATAACCAGCTTCTTCAAATGCCGCAATAATATTTTGTAATGCTTGTTGATGCTTTTTATGGAGCATCCCGGAAACATTCTCTGCTAGAAAAAATCGAGGTTGCTTGTCCTTAAGAAGACGGACATATTCTAAAAATAGTCTGCCGCGATCGTCATCAATTCCTCGTTGAGAACCCCCTTCACTCCAGCTTTGGCATGGAGGACCGCCAATAATTCCCACACAATCTGGAATTTCTTCTGAGGCAATTTTTCTGATGTCTCGTTGCTCAAGAAACGTATCTTGATGATTGTATTCGTAGGTTTGCCAGATATCCTTATCGTATTCATTTGCCCACAGTACATGGAAGCCTGCCTTACGGAAGCCTAAATCCAAACCGCCGCAGCCTGAAAATAGAGAAACTATGGTTTTTTCCATTAACTGTTTCTAAAAAGTTTCACAAGAGTGTTATTGCCCAGAGTAATTTAGTTAGCTAACACGAGCTTGTCAAGAATGACCAAAAATGCGATCGCGAAGCGCTGACTTCGGCGTGAACTCAGTCGAACGCTGCTTACAGCAGATCGCATCTTCTCCCCAAAACGCGATCGCCCAAATCTCAATCACACCTCATCCGGGTTAATTCCCATCTGGCGCAAACGTTCTGCCAATTGCTCGGCGCGTTGTTGAGCGGCTTCCTTCTGTTGTCGTTCCTGCTCTAACTGGGATGCTAGTAACTGCGATCGCTCATCTCCAGTTAATAACAAATTCCCTTCACTATCCCACCAACGCAACCAAGGTAGCTCCATCTCATCATATTGCCCTTGCCAAATTCCTAACTCAACACCCAATGGAGGAATTGGATAGTGACCTCGTTCGTTGGCACTCATTAATTCATATCGACCATCTACTAAGTGATACATTTCCACCGAAGCTTTTTTCACTTCATAGATGCCATAAAAAGGCACTCGAATTGCCTGCTCGTACACCCAGAATTTGCCAGGTTTCTTTTTTTCTTCGCCTTTTTGTTCATCATCTGCCAATACTGAAGTGCGATCGCGCTCCTCTGACCCATCTCCAGAAACAAATTCCAGTACAATTAGCGGTGCCAGCAATTCTTTCCACAAAACATAAGACCGTCGCACCTCACCATCCAGAAGCGGTGGCACGTTGGGCACGTAAAACCAATCAGGTGCCTCCGCGCCTTTTTCTGGAGGCTCAGTCAAACGCCAGTACATACCACAATCTTGACCGATACGATATCGTCCATTCGGATGAAGTTGCTGCAAGACAGGTCGGATGGAATCAGTGAGTAGAATGCTTTGAGGATGTTCCTGAAAATTTTTCACAAATGTTCCATCTGATTCGGGTAGCTCAGTGTGGTCGGGGAGATGGGTAACTCCAGGGTCAAAGGGTGTAGTAATAGTCATAAAGACGACTTCGGCGGATTAGTTTATATATTTAGTTACTTAATTGTATTTAAGGTGTAGCGATCGCACTCTCACCCATTCCCTAAACGTAGGGTGTACCCAATGCCAGCAAAGCTTATGGGTAGTGTGAGCCGGAAAGCTCACGTACACTACAAGCGAACAAGATGTTCGCACTACAAATTTACAAAATGGGATGTCCTCTAAATGTGCGATCGCATTTCCACTTCCAGCCACTGAATTCTCAACGGTTAGGGTTCAGTTTTTCAATGAAAGAGGCTAGCACTTCCTTCACCTCAACCACACTACTAACGAGGCGATCGTAGTCAGCCATGTCGAGCAGGTTCAATTCATAGCAGAGCAATAGGTAATATTCCAACTCAATTGCTGAATCTCTCGCTAGTTGAAGAAAACTAACTTGTTCTTCCTTTTCCTGGCGATCGCATCCTTGAGCAATTTTGATCGGGATATTAGCACTGGCTAAACGAACTTGTTGCGTGAGTCCCAGTAACTCTTCTTCGGGAAATTCTTTAGTAGCCTGATAGACAGCAACTGTCAGGTTATGCGCTTTTTCCCACTCTTTGAGTTCTCTGAAGTCTTTCATTGCCAAAATCAATCAAATTTTATCTAAAAGTACCAATCACAATTCATCAGGATTAATCCCCATTTGGCGTAATCGTTCCGCCAATCTTTCAGCTCGTTGTCGTTCTTGTTCAGCTCGTTGTCGTTCTTGTTCAGCTTGTTGTTGAGCCATTTCCTTCTGTTGTTGTTCTTGCTCGGCTCGCTCCTCACCTGTTAACAACAGATTCCCTTGTGCATCCCACCAGCGCAACCAAGGCAGTTCCATATTGTCATACAGCCCTTGCCAGATGCCTAACTCAATGTTCATTGGCTCGATAGGATAATGACCTCGTTCATTGGCGCTCATTAGCTGATAGCATCCATCTACCAAGTGATAAACTTCCACCTGAGCTTTCTTCACCTCATAGATGCCATAGAACGGCACGCGAATCGCCTGTTCATACACCCAAAATTTGCCCACCTTTCTTTCTCTATCTTCCTCCGGTGGTAGTGGCGATGTCTTGTCTCGCTCCTCTTTTCCATCCCCAGAGACAAATTCCAACACAATCAAGGGTGCAACGTATTCTTGCCACAACACGTAAGAACGACGCACCTGTCCCTTGAGCAAGGGTGGTACGTTGGGCACGTAAAACCAATCGGGAGCCTCGGCACCTCGTTCTGGGGGATCAGTTAAACGCCAGTAGATACCACTATCTTGACCAATACAGTATTGACCATTTGGATGAAGTTGCTGCAATACAGGTCTAATCGAGTCAGTTAGGAGAATGCTCTGAGGATGTTCCTGAAAGTTTTTCACAAAAGTCCCGTCTGACTCTGGTAACTGGGTATGGTCTGGAAGAGAAGTTGTGTTGAGTTCAAGGAATTTGGCAAGTGTCATAGCACGGCAGCCGTTGAGGTCAATCGCCTCTATTGTAGGTGAGGGGTGGGATAGCGAAGCGCTGCTGCGTTAGCGAAGCGAGGCGTGACGCTAGCGCAGATCGCATTATACTTTTGTCACCTTTACCCGCCCGAACTGGCGATCGCCATGCCACCTTCAGCTAATAGCATTTCGTCTATGCTAAAATCAGTAGTTTGGGAGTTGTGCTATAATTAGAGACAAACGCAACGTATAAAGCTTATGCAACTGCATAGGCTAATAGACTGAATCATTGGAGCATTCAGCCTTCCATTGCCCAGTCTGCTAAGGCGATGCGTTGGGTTTCTAGACATTCCCCCATAAAACAGTTCGGTTATTTCGCTTAGTGCCGTGTTAATTTTTAAAGCTTACTAGGGCATCATGAGTATTACAGGTGTGATGCGAACAGCCGAGCAGCCCTGTCGGTGTCGTTAGGAGTATTGATATGAAAATGTTGGGACACCAGCGTTAGACGAAAGAAATGTTGAACCTTTTCCGTTGAACCTTTTCCTCTTTACCAGGGTCTAAATTTGTAATATTATAGGGTTAAAGCGAACTCATACTGACTTCAAGTTTCGGTATTTTTTTCTCAGCCTGAGCCGTTAAGCTGAGAAACTCCGCAAAATCGAAGGAAGAAGCCCTTTCTTCAGTATAAAGCTTCAACCCTCACTCACGCTTGGATCTCCTGCCCGGTATAAAAAAAGGCAGGTGATCTATACATCTTTTGTTAGATGTAGCCACCAAATCGTGCAAATACCCTCAAAGGGTACAGTTCGCAAGAGTTTTTGAGGTGGAAAGCCGCGACAGATTTACTGCTTGTTTACGGAGTCATCACTCACAAATGCCCACTGCTAACACCACTAAAAAGACGACCAAGCCCACGTTCTCAGCTGATATGGTTCGCACCTATCTGCATGAGATTGGTCGCGTGCCACTGCTGACCCATGAGCAAGAGATTGTCTATGGTAAGCAGGTGCAGCAAATGATGCCACTGCTGGAGGCGAAAGAAGCCCTGGAATTAGAGTTGCAGCGCGAACCGACGACGAAGGAGTGGGCAGACCACGTTAATCTTGATGAAGCCTCCCTCAATAAAATTGTAAGCCAGGGAACACGGGCGAAGCGGAAGATGATTGAAGCGAACCTGCGCCTCGTCGTTGCGATCGCCAAAAAGTACCAGAAGCGCAATATGGAATTTCTGGACTTGATCCAGGAAGGAACATTGGGCTTAGAGCGAGGCGTCGAGAAGTTTGATCCCACAAGGGGTTACAAGTTTTCGACCTATGCCTACTGGTGGATTCGTCAGGCGATTACTCGTGCTATTGCTCAGCAAGCGCGTGCCATTCGTCTACCGATCCACATCACAGAAAAGCTCAACAAAATTAAGAAAGTCCAACGGGAACTGTCTCAGAAGTTAGGTCGCAACGCCACCCCTGCTGAGATCGCCCAGGAGTTGGAACTAGAACCTGCTCAGATTCGTGAGTATTTGAGCATGGCTCGTCAACCCATCTCTCTCGACGTTCGGGTTGGAGATAATCAAGACACTGAGCTATCTGACCTCTTGGAGGATGATGGTTTGACCCCTGTCAATTACACAACTCAGGAGTCACTCAGGCAAGACTTGGATAATCTTCTGGCAGAACTTACTCCCCAGCAGCGCGAAGTACTTGCTCTACGCTTCGGGTTAGAAGATGGCAATGAGCTATCTCTGGCAAAAGTAGGCCAGCGACTCAACCTCAGCCGCGAACGAGTGCGCCAGTTAGAACACCAAGCTCTAGCTCAACTACGGCGTCGCCATACCAACGTCAAGGAGTATATTGCTAGCTAGTGCTACTGGCGGACAAGGGGGACTCATGAGCATTGGTGTCAACTTAAGCCTGAAACGTCTTCAGTAGCACCAGATCAGCTATATGGCTTGGAGTGGTAACAGTTTTCTGTTACCACTTCTTTTTTACAAAGATTTGTAACCCTTTTCCGAAAGCCCAACTCTTACCGTTGAAGCCTTATGTAGAGCGCCAAGCAAATAGCCAGAAATGGCAGTAATGTGGCTCATGTGGAGGCATGACGCTTGGGAAAATTTCCTCAGCGATTTGTTATCAACTACACCAATGCATGACTATTTGCCCGCCCTGACAAAAAACACTCTTTTGGATGAAGTTAAGTTCACCCATTTGAGTGAAGCGTTACACCTTGATTTTTGGTTACTATTTTAACCACAATGAAAGAAGGCTTGTGCTAACAACTTCCAAGTGGGGAAGACAAAAGTAGACGCCTAAGTGTGACGGTTGATAAACCGGTCGTAGGAGGAACAAACTAAAAGAGCTTTCCGGTTTATATCTATTTATAGTGATGCTGAGCAAGACGCTGGTGTTTTGTTAGAGCTGACATTAAGTTTTTTAGCGAGGCTGATCAACACTATCCGGTTATAGCTTAAATTAAGTTTTTTTAGTAGGTTCTGGCTGCTGCCACGTGTGCAGCAGCATTAAGACGGTTTTATTCAAGGGTGTTTCAACGTTTTTTTGAAGGAGGTAACGACGGTGAATAAGAGGTTAACAGAATTCTTGATGTCGCAACGTCGTCTGCTCAAAGGTTGGGAATTGCCGCTGGCCGGGTTAATTCTAATGGCAGGCGTAGCGGCAACTGTATCAACCTTGCAGTCAACAGCGTCTCAAAAGCCAAATAAAACCGTTGCTTCCACTTCCGTTGCGCCTCGAT
>DALYIW010000091.1:0-1565 GCA_031970155.1 Coleofasciculaceae cyanobacterium CTOTU46601
CAGCCAGGATTTTTGCCAAGGTTTGGGCAACAGCAGGGATCATGAGACTGGGTCATTAGACAGTACAGCTATCAGATTAAAGATACAGACAACCTGCTGGTTATTAGACTTTGGTCGAAACTTTATACAATTGTGAGAGAAAGACTTGCTCATCCAAAGACTGGACAAAATTAAGTTAGGCACCGTACACGGGAGCGCACAACTAGCAGAATGACAATTGCTCATTCTCATTCTCACTTCCTGAACGTAGGGATTGACGCGTGCTCTACACTGCCTTTAAGTCACTGAAAGATTGTAGCTATCAGGGAATAAGCCATGAAGAGTAGTCAGCAACAATTGACTATGGAGAAGTATCCATACTCTGCGCCCAGCCCTTTCGACATTAGGTGTTTCTGTCAGCAGCAAGTCGAACAGTTCGTCACACTCCCGATCGCAGCAGCTTGGATTGTTTACAATGACCCCAAGCAAGAACATCGTCAATCGGTTGTGTACTACCCACCTAACTCAGGTGGTTCTTACCCCCAGTTATCTGATCTAGAGTCACACGGATGCAAGTTTGAGTCTCTTCCAACCTTGTCGCTGAGGGAAGTGGCGACGGCTGGGGGTCTTAAAGCTTTTGTTTGCCTCTTAGACTTATACTGCTGTGAACCTGAGTATTTGCTGTTGTGGGCTAATGCCCCTCTTTCTGCTCAAGAGAAACACTGGACAGAGCAGCAGATGCAACTGTTGCTTAACCATTTAGTTATCTATAGGGAGTATTCTCGTCAACAGGCAGAAATTCAGTTACTCGAACAAGTCGTTCGGCGAGCAGAACATCAACTACGCAATCCCTTAGCCATGATTAGTCTGTATGCCGAGAATCTTTGCCTAGGTTCGCCAGCAGGCAGGCTCAAAGAGCAGGCTATGCTGATTCGAGAAACGGTTGATGACCTTAGTACCAACTTAACGGATTTACTCTACTGTGGGCAGCAGGAAAAATTACGTGTTGCCCCTCATGATTTGTGGGAAATTGTCGGCCAGAGTATTAAAGGGCTACAACCCTTGTTAGAGCAAAAACAGCTGCAAATCCTCTGTTCACAGACACCTGTAACTCTGGCGGTAGATCGTTGGCAGATCAAACAAGTTTTTGACAATCTTTTAAGTAATGCTGTTTATTTCAGCCCTCAGATGGAGACAGTAACCTGTAACTGGACTGTCTTTCGAGATGAAGTATTGATTGAAGTTTTAGATCAAGGGCCTGGACTTTCTGAAGAAGATCTCAAACAGGCATTTACTCCTTTTTATTCTCGGCGTCCACGGGGTACAGGATTGGGGTTAGCGATCGCCAAAAAAATCATACTAGACCACAAAGGTCGTTTGTGGGTTCAAAATCAGTCGGGTGGCGGGGCGCACTTTTCCTTTACCTTACCGCGTCATCCTCTTTAGCCCTAGGGTTAATCAACAGAGCAGGACTTACCCATGGATACCACATATAGTAGGGGTGAACGACCGTTCACGAGTTAGATCCCAAACCTCGCCAATTGCCTCCAGTGGATACCACATACAGTAGGGGTGAACGGCCGTTC
>DALYIW010000091.1:1658-10880 GCA_031970155.1 Coleofasciculaceae cyanobacterium CTOTU46601
AGTTGCACCCATATGATATATAGGAGAGTTCACTTGATTGAGCTTTTCTTATAGTGCATTTTTTGTTTATTTTGTCAATATGACAATCAGCTTTTCATGACTACACCTCAACCAATTTCCATCTTATTAGTAGATGATGAACAGCGCTTTCGCCAAGGGTTACAAACCTTGCTTGACTTCTACAGCAATAATGGAGTTTTTCAATTTGAGGTGGTGGGTGAAGCGGCTTCGGTGGATCAAGCCTTGAAGTTAGCGGTGGAGCAACAGCCAGCATTAGTTCTGCTCGATTTGGAGATACCTCCAAGTGATGGAATTAATGCTCTGCTTAGTCTGGGAGAATTGTCTTACACAGGTAAAGTGTTAGTATTGTCAGCCCACCGGGAAGACGAATGGGTTTTTCGGGCGATGCAAGCTGGGGCTAATGGCTATGTGTTTAAAGAACGGATTGCTAGCCAGTTGTGGGATGCGATCGCCACAGTCATGAATAATGAAATCTACCTTTCGCCAGAAGTCGCCACCCATTTTTTCCGGTTGTTTCATTTTTACTCTGGGCAATCACAGCAAGCTCGTCAAGCCATTCACTTAACTCAGCGAGAGCGAGAAGTCTTGCAATGGTTAGTCCAAGGAGCTTCTAATGAAGAAATTGCCAAACACCTTTACATTACAGTTGCCACAGTTAAAGCTCACCTGACTGCAATTTTTGAGAAGCTACAAGTGACTAGCCGCACTCAGGCGATCGTTAAAGCTTTAAAACTGGGCTTAGTTTCTGCATAAGTAGTTGTTGGTTGTTTGTTGTTGGTTGTTTGTTGTTTGTTGTTTGGCTTGCCCTGAGCGGTAGCTGAGCTTGCCGAAGCTTTGCCGAAGTGTCGAAGGGTTGTTTGTTAGAAGTCTTAGTCCGATGACAAAAAAAGGATGATGAAACCAGAAGTTTGGCAAATTACAAATGAAGCAGCAATTAGACAACGACTCCGTTGGCTTGAAGACATACCTCCAGGAACGATTTTTTTTGAACCCTCTGGTCTGCATTTTATCGTGGTTGAAAAAATCAACAACGAACTGAGTCTAATCCTGCTAGAACAAGTCAATTTCACTTCAAAATTAGTACAGTCTTGCCTGGATATAGACAATCCACTGTATTTGGTTGCGCCCTACGCTCAAGCAGCTATGTTAGGGTTAGCCTGGTCTAGAGAACCGCAAAGAATCTACCTGGCTGGGTTTGGTGGCGGTCGAATTCCCCTAGTGTTACATCACTATTTCCCCAAAACTATTATTGAGTGTACAGAAATTGACCCAACCCTGATAGAAGTAGCTACCAAGTTCTTTGGCGTGCAGTTGGATGAGCGATTGAGGGTAACCTGCCAAGATGGACGGGAATATTTAGTACAGTGCAGTCAAGATATTAAGTACGATCTGATGTTTATCGATGTTGTACTCGGTAATGGATATTTCCCCTATTCCTTGTCCACCCAAGAATTTTATGAACTATGCCAGAGCCACTTATCACCAGAAGGAGTTGTTGTAGTTAACTTACTTAACCAGGGTGCTTTCTATAGCGAAAAAGTCAAAACTATTCAAAGCGTATTTAAGTATGTTTATTTATGTCCGTTGGAGGTAGGAAACACTATTATCATTGGTACAAATGGGACTTTTATAGATGAATCTGAACTGATTTCAAGAGTTCAGTCTCTTCAAGAGCATCATCAGTTTCCATTTCCCTTTCTGGAAAGAGCGCAAGACGTAAAGATGGGTTCCCAATTGTCTGAGTACATGCCCGATATTGAGCAGGCTCAAATTCTCACAGATACATCCCCACCTGACCAATATTTTGATGACCTGCCCTCGTTCAATACGCTCTTCGCCAAAGTCGGTAGAGACAATCCATGTCCCTGTGGTTCTGGTAAGGAATTCCAATACTGTCATGGTCAAAGAGCGCAACGTTCGTCATTCTCGACTTAATTTATGAGTAACTTTCTTGCTATTGCAACTGTAACAGCGACCTTACAGAGGATACTGCAATCGGCTGTCCAGGAAGATGTCTATGGAGCCAGGGTCACTACGGCTCGGCCTGACACCTTGGAGGGTGGGTCTCCTGAAACTGGAATAAATATTTATCTGTACCTGGTAACGCCTAATGAACCCTTTCGCAATTCAGATATTCCTACTAGGCGTCCTAAGGGAGATGTGACGAAACGTACCCAAGCGGCTTTAGATTTCCAGTACCTGCTGAGCTTCTACGGAAATGAAACCGAGTTGGAGCCGCAGCGTTTGCTGGGTTGCGTAATTCGTACCCTGCAAGAAGGATTTACGATCACACCGCAGATGATTGCAGAAACATTGGCTGACCCTACCCTCGGCTATCTGGCTGAGTCTGACCTGGCAAATGGGATGGAGCCAATTCAGATCCAGCCTACAGAGATTTCTGTGGAAAATCTCTCTAAAATCTGGTCGGTGTTTTTCCAGACACCCTATTCCCTCTCTTGTACTTACAAAGCCACCGTTATCTTTATTGAGGGTGAACAACCGGGTGCTAGGGCTTTACCCGTGCGCGATCGCCGCTCCTTAGTAATGCCTTATAGTCAGGTGATCGTGGATCGAGTAGTCTCCCAGAGGGGCAAGCTAGAGCCGATACTCGCTGACAGCACCCTGCTAATTCTGGGGCGGCAGTTGTATGACCGCATCACCCTGGTACGTATTGGGGGAGTAGAAATAGCAGTGGAGGCACAGAGTAGTTCTCAGATAGTCTTCCCCCTGACTTTGGTGCCGCCTGGAGTACTGCGAGCTGGAGTGCAAAGTCTACAGGTAGTACATCCAGGGCCAAGAATGCATGTTTCTGGTCCCTATCGCGGGATAGAGTCGAATTTAGCTGCCTTTGTGCTGCGCCCGACAATTAGCTCGATTAGCGTCTCAAATGTGCAGGATGACAGAAATGATACGCGATCGGCGAATGTAACTGTGGAGTTTAATTTAACCGTTAATCCGGGACAGATAGTCGTTTTAATATTGAATGAATGGTCTGTTGATAGTCCATTCACCTGTATGTTTAAGGCCTCAGCCCGTCAGGAGGAGGTTATGGAATTGACGATTCCTGTAGACAAAGTTAAGGCTGGAGAGTATCTGGTGCGGGTGCAGGTTGATGGTGCTGAAAGTTTGTTGAACACTGACACAGACCCTGATAGCCCTACTTTTAACTGGTATATCAGTCCTCGGATTACTATTTAGGGCAGGAGAGTCGGGAGTCGGGAGTCGGGAGTTGGGAGTTGGGAGTCGGGAGTCGGGAGTCGGGAGTGTTATGGAAGCGGGCAAGATGCCCGCACTACAAATTTGCAAAAACGGGATGCTCCCAACCAAAGCTTCCAGAAAAGAACTCTCTCCGATTGCCATAAGCAGTTACAAGGTAGCAGGGCTAAACGAACCATGGTCATAGCAGTAAACAACAACTGGCAAGTCACTAATCAAGACTATCTGATGACGGCATTGGCTGAAGTCCGGCAGGCTTTGGTGCAGCACGCCGATCCGAGTTTGCTGGATGAGGAGGAAATTGGATATGGGGAGGTCGAAGAGGATGCGATCGCTTCCCCCAACGGCAACGGACAAAATTTCCCAGAAGACTCGATTGAACTTGCCGAATCATCTACCTTAGAACGACTGTGTGCCATCTTCGGGCTGAGTGAGTTTGAGCGAAATCTGCTGCTGTTGTGTGCTGGCGTAGAACTGGATGCCACGTTTGCGGTGCTTTGCAAGGCGGCGCAGGGGGATGACCAACGCCCCTATCCAACTTTCGGTTTGGCCATGATGGTGTTAGATGGTATGCATTGGAGTGCCTTGACTCCCGCTGGGACGCTGCGTCGGTGGCGGTTAATTGAGGTATGTTCTGGAAGCGCACTGATGATCAGCCCGCTGCGGATAGAGGAGCGGATTCTGCATTATCTCATGGGCGTGCAGCATTTGGACGATCGCCTCTTGGGTATGGTGGAGCCGGTGGAGGTGACCGAGGAGTTAGTCGATTCTCACACTCAGGTGACCCAGAAGATGGTGGCGGCTTGGTCGGTGGGAACGAATGATTACTTGAAGTTGCCAATTTTGCAATTATGTGGTACTGAAGTGGCTAGCAAACGCCCGATCGCCGCAGTGGTTTGTGACGTTTTGGGGATGAATTTGTATACCATTGCTGCCCACAGCGTACCGACGACACCCAGCGACCTGAACCAGTTTAAGCTACTTTGGGAGCGGGAAGTGGCGTTAGGTAGCAGCGTGCTGTTGATTGACTGCGATGATTTAGAGGCGGCAGATCTGGCGAGGGAGGCAGCGATCGCCCACTTGTGCGAATGGCTGCGTTCTCCGGTGCTCATCGCCACGGCAGACCGCAGGCGGGCGCGACTGAGACCGAGTTTGGCATTTGACATCGGACGACCTACGACAAGCGAACAGTACGAAGTTTGGGAAGCCGCGTTGGGTACGACGGCGGCATCGTTGAACGGTCAGGTGGATGCGTTGGTGTCCCAGTTTAATCTCAGCGTGCCAGTGATTCAGGCAACGTGTTCTCAAGTCAAGAGGGAGTGGCAGCAGCAGGAGTCGGACGATACGACTGATTTTAACGGTCTGCTGTGGGATTCTTGCCGCGCCCAAGCCCGTCCTAAGTTAGACGATTTGGCACAACGGATTGATTGTCTTGCCGGATGGGAAGATTTGGTGTTGCCAGAGGCGCAGAAGCTAGTCCTCAGAGATGTTGCCGCCCACGTCAATCAACGGGCACAGGTGTACGGACGTTGGGGGTTTGGGGGGAAAAGTAACCGGGGCTTGGGAATTAGCGCTTTGTTTGCGGGGGCTAGCGGTACGGGTAAGACGATGGCGGCTGAGGTGCTGGCGCGGGAGTTGCGGCTGGATTTGTACCGGATTGACCTCTCGGCCGTGATTAGTAAGTATATCGGGGAGACGGAAAAGAATCTGCGGCGGGTGTTTGATGCGGCGGAATTGGGTGGGGTGATATTGCTGTTTGACGAGGCGGATGCCTTGTTTGGCAAGCGGACAGAAGTAAAGGACTCAAATGATCGCCATGCCAACGTTGAGGTGAGTTACTTGCTGCAACGGATGGAAGCGTATCGGGGGTTGTCGGTGCTGACGACGAACCTGAAGAGTTCTCTGGATCAGGCATTTCTGCGCCGCATCCGCTTTATCGTGCAGTTCCCGTTCCCGGATGCGAGTCAGAGGGCGGAGATTTGGCGCAGGGTTTACCCTCAGAAAACGCCGACGGATGGGTTAGACGCGCAGAAGTTGGCTCAGTTGAATGTGGCGGGGGGGAATATTCGCAATATTGCTCTGAATGCGGCGTTTCTGGCGGCGGATGCTGGGGAGGTGGTGTCGATGAAGCATTTGTTGCAGGCGACGAAGAGCGAGTATGTCAAGTTGGAGCGTCCGCTTACGGATACGGAAGTGAGGGGCTGGGTGTAAGCGGAGAAAGGTCTAATTATTAGCATAGTTGTTGAAATTACGAGTAAAAAGAAAGCAATAAAGCAAAACCCAAAAGAAAGGGGAACAGTCATGAAAAGTCGCATCCGCACTTACAAGAAAAGAACAAGGGAACAGATACCGGATACAACGGCACAAGCCAAGCCGATGTTCCAGTCGCGATCGTTTGTGGTGCAGCCGAAAGTGGGGGAGCAGTCAATTCAACAGAAAAGTGACCTAAAAACTCAACTAAGTCGGGCGACTCGCTTTGGTCATAACATAAGCCAAAAACATGCCGAGAAAAGAAAAGTAGCGATACAGCGAGAAAAACAGGAAGTAAAGCAACAGAAAGAAGAACAACAGTCAAGAGAGGAGGGGAGTGGAGTACTCCAAATGCAGTATAAAGAAGAAAAAATAGGAAATAATTCAACAATGACACAAGCCCTAAGAAATCACCGGAAACATGAAGACATGTGGAAATATAGTGGGTGCCAGAAAAATTTCGCCATAGATCAGGATAGCCCGAATACCTACGGCTATTCTGATGCAGGTGGGCATTCGGAAAGAAACATGCTTGGAAACAAGCTTATAGAAGGACATAGTGCGGGTGATCCGATCAATATCCACACAGAGCGAGAACCATGTCTATCATGTAACAATTACCTCAAGGGGATGCACGATAAAAAAGTGGGTACGCCCAAGGCATTCGATATGACGGTCACATATTATGTTGACTATCCGGGACCGGGGGACAGTCAGCAAAGGTTACACGAATTTTACAAGCAATATAGTGATATCCCAGAAAAAAGGGAATAGAGAAGGAAAAGCGAGCAAAAAAAACAAGGGAAAGGAAAAAAGGCGAAAAAGGGAAGAAAAGGAACAACGAGGAAGGAAGCCCGGAGTCAGCAAAAAAAGAAAAAACAAAAAGGAGATGAGAAAAGGAAAAGAGAAAAACAGAAGAAGGCAGGCGAGGGAGGAGATAAAAAAAGGAAAGAAGAAAAGAAAAGAGGAGAAAAGAAATGACAACAGAGAGGGAAGAGAGCAGGGTGATCCTAAAATATCTATTGAGTGAACTAAAGCAAACCCTTCAGGAGATAGAGAAGAAAAGAGAAACGGGAAAAAATCCGCAAGTGGAATGGGATAGGTACGAAGAAAGCATGACGAGAATCGATCAAATAGTAACAAAGAATAAAAAGACAACGTTCAAGGAAATGAAGGGGGAAATAGAGGAGTTTTGGGTAGAAAGGGAGCGACTGGTAAAGTATATAAAAAGCGGAACGAAAAACGCGGCTAACGAGGACAAGAAACATTTCGCTTTACTCAGCGAGAGTGTAGAGAAATTAGAAACAACGCTCGCCAAGGAGGATGGGTAGAGGCACGAATCCCAACATACAAAGGTGGATAAAAAAAGAACAAAGCTCTTGTAGGGTGCGTTACTTCGTTAACGCAATGGGGATATGGGATGAAGAGGAGCGATCAAAAAAGAGGAACGGATGTGAGATCGCCAGTCGATATGATTACCGAAAGAGCCGAGGCGATCGCTAACCACACCAACACAGAGCTGAGTAGACTTTATCATCACTTGTAGTGCGATCGCCTAGCGTGTAAGGTGCGTTAGCGAGAGCGAAACACACCAACTCTCCCACCGCCACCAACGCCTTACGTATTCCCTAAGGCGACACAAAGAAGCACCTTGCTCATAAACCCGGAAAACCCCGGCTGGGTGTAATTAGCCAAAAGCCCATACCTGATCGCAGCTCTCGATCTGTAGAGTGATAGTAAAGCTTTGAACCTTTTGTCTCAAGGTGAGGTAACCCGATGAAAAGCCGCATCCGCACCCGCAAGAAGAGTCCGAGGGAACAGACAGCGGATTTCTCAGCCGCCCCGGCACAGCCGATGTTTCCGTCGCGATCATTTGTGGTTCAGACGCAAAAGGCAGAGCCTTCACAGCAGCCAGACCTAAAGACAGCACTTCAGCGAGCAGAGCGTTACGGTCATAACATAAAGAGAGTAGTGGGAAAGCAAAGGGAACAAGGCGACAAACGTACCGAGAAAAACCAGCAGAGCCTAGAGCAGACATCTACCCAACAAAAGAGGGAGAAGAGGCACGCGCTGGAGGGTCGGGGGAGAGAGAGCCAGCAAGTCATACAGTGTTTGAGAGCTAGCAACTTTTTGCCAGGAAAGCTAAAATTTACCAGAAAAAGCCCATATATAAAAAAGCCACGCAGACCGTATGCTACACCGGATGGACATCGTGAGAATTGCTACCAGTCGGTGGCTGAATATCTGTATATGTTAGGAACGCTCGACCAACCACCCCCTAAGGTGAACGCAGACAATGTAGAACAAATATTGGTAAGTCGAGGGGATCACAGAGAACCGGGACCAAATATAGCAGCAGATCGCGTCGTGGGAATTTTTCGAGCCGATGACAATGGGAACCCAAGCGGGAACATACAGCATGTGATGTATTCAATCGGCAATGGCATGTGTCAGGGGTCGAATAACGCTTGCATTGGGCCATACAGTCCGCAATGGGATCGGGTCGATTTGAATGAGAGCTTCGATTGGGAATTAGGTTTTCCGAGACAGCAGAACGAAGTAAACAATGGCGTGGCGGATAGATTTTCGCGGAGGGTGATTGTCTCAATATCGGCGACAACAGCCGCGCAGAGATTGTCGGATCACTTACGAAACTCTCGCAATCCGTGACGATGAAGCACCTTTTATAGGCAACCTTGAGCGAGTAGGAAAAATTTGAGCGTCTGCTCATGGATACGGAAGTGAGGGGCTGGGAGCAAGCAGATAAGGTTCTAAACTTTAGCACAGCCGATGAGATTTCGAGTGAAAATACAGCAATAAACCTTTTGCCTCAAGACTAGGTATCCCGATGAAAAGCCGCATATACGCTCGCAAGAAGAGTACAAGGGAACAAACACCGGATTTTTCAACCGCTCCAGCGCCGCCGATGTTCCAGTCGCGTCCATTTGTTGTGCAATCGAAAGAGGGGGAGAAGTCAAATCAACAGAAAACAGATCTAAAAACACAACTAAGTCGGGCGACTCGCTTTGGTCATATCTTAAGAAAAAGACCCGAAGAGCAAAGCAAAGCAGTGAGAGGGCAGGAAAGAAAGGCTGTTCAGCGAAAGGAGGAAGAAAAACAAGCCGAACCGAATAAAAGTGAGGGAATGATACAACTGGCACCCAAGAAAACAAATATAGCGTCCGAGCAACCAAGCGAAGCCGAGCAGAAGTACTTCGAGACGCAGGCGGATATGAGAAAACGCCAAGCTGGACCCGACGAAAAATCAGAACTCTTGGACGCATTTATAGAAATATACGGGTTAAAAGAAGACCCTCCGCATCCCGGTAAAATATTCAAAGCGATTTGCGATTATACAATCAACGACCAATATGCGGGAACAGCATCAAGTGTACACGCATCCTTAAACAGTCGGGTGTGGAATTGCGAGTCTTTAGCTAGTTTGATGTGTGAGATATGGAGAAAGCTTGGTGGGAGAGGTGCCAGCCTAGACAAGATAGAAGAAAGAAGGATAAGTGCAGAAGGTATCCACCCCCAGATGACGACTTTTCGAAAAGGCAATGTCATCGATCGCCGCACAGATCGAAAAAATACAACCCCTACACGAACTTCATTTGAATCCCATACGCGGGCGAAGATCGATGGTGTGATCTATGATCCACTGATGGGCGTATACGGAGGTGGGGCAGAATCGATATGGGAGCACGAAGTGGAGGCATCCGGAAAAATAGCCGG
>DALYIW010000091.1:10907-26360 GCA_031970155.1 Coleofasciculaceae cyanobacterium CTOTU46601
ACCAGCAATATGGACCGTTAAAAGTTGGAGTAATGGAAAGGAAAAGGTAAAGCGCGATCCTGTAGAGGGTGTAGTGCGATCGCCAATCTTGTAGGATGCGTAGTGCGATCGTCAATTGATTAGGTTTTAGGAACCACAGGAGCGATCGCCTAATTCTCAAACAAACTAGAATCGACGTGAAAAAACTGTCCTAAAGCCTTCGCCACCTCCTGAGTAATTTCTTTTTTTCTACTCATAACTTGAGAAACCACTTCCCTAGAACCAAGAATTTCTACCAAGTCAGCTTCCTCTAAATTCCGAGCCTCCATCAGATGAAGAAGCATTGAGTGTGGTGTTGTTTCTCCCAGAGGATAGTGTTCATCTTCATACTTTTCTATCAGAGTAATCAACAGCTCTAATAAGGCTGACTCTTCCAAAGTTCGATTAACTCGATGAGACAATTTTTCAGCTAACGCAATGGCTTGCTCGTTTTCTTCATCTGTTTTAATCACCTTAGGTTGATATTTAGCCAGCAAACTTGCATAAGTTTCACGGTTAAAAGTAAGAGTCATTTTTCCAGTCATCCTTATCGTATTCCGCGTGCGTCAAAATGTATTTAATATAAATCGTTCGATCGCTGTAAACTAAATCAACAATCAAGCGATATTTGTTGCCCTTTATGTTAAAAACAGTAAAATTACCAACAGCTGCCGCTTGAGGATAAACGGCTTGCACCTCAGCAAGATTCTTCCATGTAGCAATACTTGCTGCCTTGTGCCAATTATCAAGCGCATCACAGGAATCTGCATGTTTTTGGCAAAATTCACGCAGCTTTTTACGACTGATGACATGCATTAAGCTATCATTCGTTGATTTCTAATCTGATGCTACTTCAGAGCCGAGCTGTCTAACAGTGCGATCGCTCAGTGATTGGGTTTTGAGAAGAGGAGCGATCGGCTTGAAGAACGGATGCGCGATCGCAAGTTGATTCGATTACCGAAAGAGTGCGATCGCCAACCTTACCAACACCGTAAGTGCGATATAAGTTTTAAGATAAAAACAGAATTAAAATTTTTCTCAATCAAGTTAGGATATCCCTATGGCTAGCCGAATGCGTACTCGCCAGAAGATTACCAGGAAACAAACATCAGATTTTTCTACTGCTCCAGCTCAAGGGATGTTCAAGTCGCGTCCATTTGTAGTGCAGACGGAATCAACACAGAAGTTACAGCAGCCAGACCTAAAGACATCACTGATGCGGGCACAGCGTTACGGACATCACCTCAGTCGGATACAACCCGCAGGAGTTTCAGCCCCAAAAGCTATACAGCCCAAGCAGGGAAACAGACAGCAGGTAGACTCAGAAAGCGCAAAAGCTCCACAGGCGCTTCAAGCGGCTACGGCACAATTGCAGGCTAAGACGAATCAAGAGAAATCCGAGAAGCTTGGAATGGGCGGCAGTAGGTCTGGCGTGCATCAGAAAAATCAGACAGGTATGCCCGATAACCTTAAAGCTGGGGTTGAAACCCTCTCCGGCTTGCCCATGAATGACGTAAAAGTCCACTACAATTCCGCAAAACCCGCCCAGTTACATGCACACGCCTACACCCAGGGCACAGAAATTCATGTCAGCCCAGGTCAGGAAAAGCATCTGCCGCATGAGGCATGGCATGTAGCTCAGCAAAAGCAGGGACGAGTCAAACCGACTATGCAGGTAAAGGGAGCAGAAATTAATGATGACGCCGGATTAGAAAAAGAAGCGGATGTCATGGGAGCAAAAGCCCTTGAACACAAGCAAGACCCAGAAAGCTTATAGCAGTTCTCAGCGCGATCGCACACCTTGTAGGGTGCGTAAACGTTGTAACGCAACAACCCAACCGTTGGCAGTGCGATCGCCAAACTTGTAGGGTGCTTTAACCAAGTAACGCACTAACCGTTCGCATGACGTGAGCGATCGCTTGTCAGTAGTTGGCGCTTATGCCTCAAAAGAATCATGGGAACGTCCGTTCACAAATACGGAGGTTAGGGGTTAGGTGTCAGTGGGCAAAGGTCTAGACCGTAGCACAGCCTAAGAGATTTTAAGTGATAATACAGCAATAATTCTTTTGCCTCAAGAAGGTGAGGGTATCCTGATGAAAAGTCGAATCCGCACCCACAAGAAGAGAACAAGGGAACAGACACCAGATTTTTCAGCCACTCCAGCGCAGCCGATGTTCCAGTCGCGCCCGTTTGTAGTGCAGACGCAGTCAACACAAAAGTCACAGCAACCCGACTTGAAGACATCGCTGATGCAGGCCAAGCGTTACGGACATCATCTAAGCCGGATTCAGCCCACAGGAGTTTCAGCTGGGGTAGTCACACAACCCATGCCGATACAACGAGCTATCTATTTAGGGTCTGATAAACAGAGATTAGAAACTCCACAGCAGGAGGAGCGCAAAAAGAAAAGTGAGAATAAGAACCAAAAAGTAGAGGACATGGGGAGCGACCCCAATAGACATTTCTACTTTAACGATGAACAAGAAATGCAGGACTACGCAAGTGGCAAAACTGAAACAATAGGCTATGAAGAAAAAAACCAAGCTTGGGTACGCATTCCTAATGATAAATTGCTTGTGCTTGGTGAAGACCACAGTCAGACAACCTTACCCGATATAGTAAGAGCGACCAAGACTAAAAAGTATATCTACGAACCTTACACAGAATATCCACAAGAACTACTCCAAGAATCAAAAAGGCTTCAACAAACAAGCCATAAGAGAAACAAAGAGTTCGATCTAAAGTCAGGTCAGAAGCCTGATAAATCTTCTTCATCTCATAATGCTGAAAAACTTTTGCCAAAGCTTATTGTCGCCCTGCTAGGGCTACGAACAAAAGTTAATGAAGCGGTTGAAGATGTAGCAATGAACCCAAGGAATCAAGGCACACGCACATCCTTAAGGTCATCTGGAAAGAAGCGTATGAACCGTATCTTGAATCGCTTTGGTAGTGGGAGCGCTACGCCGCAAAGTAACTATGAGAGGAGTCAAGCTGAACTCTATTATCTAAGAGTGGCAATGCTGATGGCGACAAAGGCAGCAAAATACCAACAAAATCCGCAAGATTTATGGAATGAACATCAAGAACAATTTAACACAACCGCTAAACAACTAAAGCAAGGAAAAGAACTAAAAAACACTGAATTTATCCAGTCTATCGTGCAGGGTCAATTCACTTATGATGCCTTTTTACAATCATTTAAAAATGCAGCTAACGCTGAGTTGCAATCTTCTGGAAAAGAGGAAGAGTTTAGCCAATTTGAAGAAAATAAGGTTTTAGCTCAATCTGGAAAAGTCGCACAAGAAGACCAACAAGATAAAAAGAAATTTGAAAATATGAGAGAGTTTTATATGTACGAAAAAATTAAGAAAGCTCAAGAGGATGGGTATTTACTTGCAGGCATAGGTTATGCACACCAGCGTGGCCTCGAAGGTAAACTTGATAACATTCCTGGTATTGAAGTCAAAGCGATGTGGGACTTCGTAGATGAGCAAAAAGCTGAACATCCCCAGCAAGGTTCTTAAAACACAGCAAGGAACGGAACATCACAAGCCACGCTTTATAGCGAGTCTACTAGAATGAGTTCTCCTTCTTTACCCGTTGAATATATTTCTGATACCGCTTTCTTGACAGCGTACTATCGTGCTTTGGAGAGCGATCGCTCAGACGCCCTTTTTCAAGATCCCTACGCTCGACTTCTAGCTGGAACCCACGGTGAGGAGATTGCACAGATAATGCCGGGAGGTGAATCAGTGGCGCAAGGCTGTGCAGTACGTACCTGTGTGACGGATGAGTTGATTGTGCGAACGATTCAGGAAGACGGCGTTGATACGGTACTTAACCTAGGAGCTGGGCTAGATACGAGACCTTATCGACTGCCTTTACCCACTTCGCTTCGTTGGATCGAGGGTGACTTACCCAATATTTTGACTTACAAACAGGAAAAACTCGCCAACGATCAGCCGATTTGCCATCTAGAATCACTCCCGTTTAATATTACAGACCCTAGTGCAAGGCAGGCGCTCTTTCAGCACGTTAGTACGGCAGCAAAACGGGTGCTTGTGATTGCTGAAGGACTGCTTATTTATATGACGGCTGAGCAGGTAAGTGCGATCGCCACCGATTTGCACGCACAGACGCCGTTTCGTTGGTGGTTGATCGAAATCGCCTCACCCATAGCGCTGCAACAGCTCCAAGCAAGCCTAGAAAATCAGCCTGTTCCCAGTGTAGTAAGGCTGCAATTCGCCCCTGAAGAGGGAACCGAGTTTTTCCAGCGATATGGTTGGGAAATTGCCGAAATTCGTTCCTATCTTGAAGAGGCGAAACGCTTAAATCGTGGAATGATCACCGAATCGTTGCTAGCTCAACTCTCTACAGAGCAATGGGAAGTTTTGAGTAAGATGTCTCGCTTCGCCCTGCTAACACGAGCAAACGTTTAACTCATCCCACGCCAGCGCCTGATGGGGGATTTTATGTTGTTTGTTGTTTGGCTTGCCCTGAGCTTGCCTGCACTGAGATGAGCCGAAGTGTCGAAGGGTTGTTTGTTGTTTGTTTTTTTTATAGGCAACTTTGGGTTTAGCATGAAGATCATCTGTTAATTCTTCTGTCTCAAGTCAGGGTATTCCTTATGTCTAGCCGACTTCGCACCCGCAAGAAGAGTATCAGGAAACAAACACCAGATTTTTCACCCGCTCCAGCTCAGGGGATGTTTCAATCGCGCCCGTTTGTGGTGGAATCTCAAACAGCTCAAAAGTCGCAGCAGCCAGACTTGAAGACAGCTCTGAGGCGAGCACAGCGATATGGTCATAACGTTAGTCGGATGCTTCCTACAGGTTCACTGGCTCCAAAAGCCGTACAGCCCAAGTTGGTGATGGGACAGTCGGTGAAGTCAGATCAGGCAAAAACACCAAAGGTGCTTCAAGCCAAGCTTTCTGTGGGAACCCCTGAAGATACCTATGAGCAGGAAGCTGATACGGTAACAGCTCAGGTGGTAGACCAAATTCAGGAGAGTGGGGAGCGATCGCCTTTACAACAGCCAGCACAGAGCCAGTCTATCCAACAGCGCAACACAAACAAACCCTCCAAAACCTTAGGCTTGAATATTCAGACCCTAGTGCAGCGCCAACCAGCTGAAGCGGAAGCTGTGAAGGCAGAAGATGGGAAAGGTTCAATTTATCGAGGAGGTAGCAAGTTTCAAGCCAAACCCAATGAAGTGAAGATTGATAGAAAAGGATGTGTCAAACCTACTCATGGGATATCTGTCCATCTAGATGCTGACAAGGTTCGGCGGTTTGGAGGAGCCTATAAAATTACCTCTTTGCCCGATACCTTAAAAATCATTCAAAGAGGAAAAGATCCACGACATTATGAAATAGTACCTCGTGAAGCCAATTTAACATTTGACCAGTTTAATCAGGAACTCAGTAAAATCGAAGCAGTTCAGGAGGAATAGAGCCATGTCAGGCTATCCAAAGCTGACATTTCAATACGGCTGGGATGACACAGATGAAGAAGAAACTCCCATGAAAGGGTACAGAAGTGATGGTATCGTTCATAGTCCTGATGGAGAAATGTACCCTGTGTACTTCATCGACCCTGTTCGCTTACAACAAGATCTAGAAGCTGAAATCGAACTAGGTTCTCCTTTTTTATCGGAGCCAGGATTAATCATCCTACCCGAAGTCACCCGTGAAGCAATGGAAAATGCTGTTAGACAGTTGTGGGAGCAAGATTACTTTAAATCCTTTAAACCCTTAAAAGCTAAACAAAAACTGGTAGACATATAGCAAGCCTAAACATTTGACGCTCTCTTAAATACTGTCCTAAGCTCAATTGAGTGCGATCGCCAAATTACAGCTAAGCTTACTTTCATACCAAATCAAGACTAAGCTCCGTCCGGAGTTATAATTTGAGAGTTTAGAGTGAAACTAAAGCAGAGCGTCAGTCTGTAGAGGGTTCAGCCATGGGTACTCAATTGCAAACTCACAAAAAGTATCCAGCTACTCATATCGAGACGCCTAGTGCATTTAAGCCCCATCAATTTGCACTTCAGACCAGCGTCAATACAGCATCCCAGCCAAAACAGACACCTGTAGACTTACAGACACAACTAAATAGGGCAAAGGGTTTTGGCCACAACCTGAGTCAAGTCCCCATTCATCCAAATCCACCTATTCAGCGCCAAGTACCCATTACCCGGCGAAAATTGTACTTACAACGCTCTGTTGTTGACGAAGAGCAAGAAAACGATGAAGAAGCCAGTAGGACGCAGATGAAGTCGGACAAGGAACAGGATTCTCTGTTCACACGCTTACCAACGCCCTCTGTGACTTCCTCAAAGCCGGTTTCTCAGCGATCGCTTACCAACACTAACCACCTCTGTGTAAAGGATTTACCGATGAGTACTCAAGAACACATTCAGAAAAAACCTCTAGCAACTAAGTCCGCTCCGCGCTTGCATAATGGATTTGAGACTCGTGGGTTTAAAGTACAAACTAAGCCAAACCAATCATCTCATCAGCAGAGCGACCTAAAAACTCAACTAAGTCGGGCAACACGCTTTGGTCACAATGCGGCAACACTCCCAACCAACGCATCAGCACCAGTGCAAGGGAAGCAGGCTGTTCAGCGGGAGGAAGAGCCAGAGGAAGAACCTGAACAAATGAAGTCGGCAGGGACAATTCAACGGGAGGAAGAACCCGAAGAAGAACCCGAACAAACGAAGTTGGCTAAGACGGCTCAATCCTCAATCCAACGCCAGCCCATGCAAAAGGCGGCATCCCCAAGTGCTGGTAGTTCCATGCCCGGAGGAGTAAGGGCAAAAATGGAAAAGTCATTCGGCACTAACTTTTCCGATGTCAGCATCCATACCGACAGCGTTCAAGCCAAGTCCATTGGAGCTTTAGCGTACACCCAAGGAAGCAACGTTCACTTTGCTCCCGGACAATATAAGCCCCAGAGCCGCTCCGGACAATCACTCTTAGGACACGAACTCACTCATGTGGTGCAGCAACGGGCTGGACGAGTGCCAGTGCCTCAGCAGAGTAAGGGCGCTCCTGTCAATGCAGACCCTGCCCTAGAACAAGAGGCTGATCACCTGGGAGCGAAAGCCGCGCAAGGTCTGCCAGTGCAGGTTCCTGGTGCGAGTGGTGGACGGGGGGCAGGTGGCACTTCGCCAGTCCAGAACAGCACCAAACCCGTTCAGTTCTTCCTCCCTGGTTTGATGGCGATGGGTAAATCCGCAATGGGGGCGATGGGCGGTCCTGCTGGCATAGGTGGCATGTTGGGTCAAGCCGCTGGTGGAATGTTGGGCGGCATGGCTGGACCTCAAGGCGCTGCTCCAGGTGGTGCTCCAGGTGGTGCCCCAGGTGCTGCGCCCCCAGGTCCCGGCGGTCTAATGGGTGGCATAGGTGGCATGTTGGGTCAAGCCGCAGGTGGGATGTTGGGCGGTCTCATATAGGTCTTGGCAGGACAAGGATGAATACCCATCAATACCCGCAGGCTGTAAGCCTGGGGCTACACAAACTCTCGTCCGCCTGCGCGGACTCATACCTATGACGTGTTTTTTCGCCTCTTTTGTAGGTTGGGTTAAGCGTAGCGCAACCCAACAAAGCTACTCTTGTAGAGGTTGGGTTAAGTGTATCGCCGCCTAACCTAGGCGAGGAGAAATGTTGGGTTTCGTTGCTCCACCCAACCTACGCGAGGAGAAATGTTGGGTTTCGTTGCTCCACCCAACCTACAACAGGACTTACGCAGAACCTCTACATGTAAGGTGGGCAGTGCCCACCCTACTACTAGCAGTAGCGTTTAAATCAGCAATTTGCGTAAGTCCTGCTACAATTTAAGCCAATTTCGGGGCAAGAAAACACGCCCTACGCATCCTTTCCTAACTACCAGGGACTACCAATTATGGTGAATCCAGCCCAGTAATTAGGATGAGAGAAATCATGGTCTCCCTGCTTTGCTAGTTCCGGCGGTAGAGGCACCTTTACCCCAGTAGTACGTAACTCCCCACCCTCCACGCGGACTTCTCCCTTGAGCATCGCCAGTTGCGCCTGTCGCAAGGCTTCTGCCTTCATCGGTGCCTTTTTCAACTGTTGATAAAACTCGGTCATCAGTGCTAATGTCCCTTGATCGCTGATGTTCCACACACTTCCTAAAGCTGACTTAACCCCAGCTTGTACCGCTAACCCTGCAAAACCTAACTCGGCTTCGCGATCGCCTAATGCTGTTCGACAAGCACTCAGTACCAATAACTCCACAGGTGGGTTATTCCAGCCAAACTGCCGCAGCTGGTTGAGTGATAGTTTGCCATTCCCCAGCTGAATGTAAGAGTTACTCGGTGCCCCAGGTTTAAAGTGAGCATGGGTAGCCAGGTGAATAATGCTGAAAGGCTTTTCGCGGCGCTGGGCTTTTAGATTATTCAAAGTAAAGGCGTAGTTGAGGAAGGACTTACCTTGCCACAACTGTGGAGTGATTAGAGACAACTCTAGTGGTACTGCTGGTAAGGGATTTTGATCAATGAACTGCGACGCCCCCATTGCCAGCACTTGAGACTTTTTCACGTCCTGATAGCGGGTATCAGTTAAGCTGAGACTGGGCATTAAACCAACACTGTAGCGTTCGATCAAAAATCTCCGACCGTCGTAGAGAGCAGCCAGTGGCACTGAACGCAAGCCAACATCCATGATATAGATGAGATTTTGGATGCCTTGGGCTTGTAAATCTTCTTCGATAGGTGCTACTAACCATTGATGAAGTTGCTGTGCTGCTGGTAGATAATCCTTGCTCGGTTGTCTTGGATCAGTGACATTGCTCCGTAATGTTTTTGCTACTTCCAGCACCTTAGCGCGTGTCGCATCCGGCACGCGTCGCTTAATCTGTTTCCCCTGTGCTGTTACCACAATTAGCTCTAATTGGTCTCTATCCTGGGGGGTACGCTTGAGAAGTTGTTGAGCTTGATTCTCTATCTGTGGGTTAACTAAAACCCCTGATGTGTTCGGTTGCGAGGTTTCGGGGACGAATACGGCATAAATTAGTGCTGATGTAATATTCGTCGCTGCCTGGTTTTTGCGAAGCGTCCCACGAGCTTCTTCTAAGGATATAGTTCGAGCAGGTTGTAGTCCCAAATACTGCTCAAATTGACTAGCTAAGAACTCCTCAGTTTCAGCAAAAGCCGTATCGAGTTCCAGAAATCCGGGACGAGTTGCTGTTAGTGGTGGTGGTAATGGCTCGTTTTCGGGCTTGGTAAATGCTGTTTCGAGTTGCGTCAATGTAAGGTTGTTGGGAGTAATGATACGGATATCGCCTTGAGTGTAGGGGCCAGGAAGCGATCGCAACGGTAAAATTGTATCTACTCCATTCGAGATAGCCCCAGCAGTCCCGTTAATGGTTGCATCTCCCACATCAAAGGGTGTTAACTGCAATCCACCCCCATGTCGAATCCTAATCGGACTGCCGCCAATTCCTCCAGCGTTGGAAATGCTAGCTGTTACGCCATTTTGGTCAGTAAACGTGCCAGTTGCTCGGAAAAAGCTATCGGTGGAAATGTCAACTGTACCTCCTACGCCGCTAGTTCCACCTTGGGCATTGATGGAGGCAATTTGAATGTCATTGGGAGAATTGAGGGTAATATCTCCGCCCTGTCCTTGAGTACTGCCACTCGACACGATCGCACCCGTGGTAATGTTGCCATCCGCGTTGAGAGCGATCGCTCCTCCATTGCCATTATCAGAATTTGTTGACAAAGTACCTGTGCTTGTGTTAATATTACCAGCTAAGCTGGTGAGAGATAGGTTGCCGCTATTGCCCTGACCCGAATTGACGGCATAAGCACGTAGATCGGCAGTAGTGATGTCATTTCTAGCTTGTAGAGCGATCGTGCCAGCATTTCCAAAGGTAACGCCAACATCTAGTGCTCCGGCAGTGGTGTCGATAGAACCTGCCGCACTGAGCAAAGAAATATCGCCACTCCTGCCAGTAGCTACAGGCTGTAGGTTAGAGAATATATTGCCAGTGATAATGTCATTCTCAGCGGTGAGAGTAACTGACCCGGAATTACCACCATTAAAAGCCCTGCTATCTAGAAGACCAGCTCTAGTATTAATAGAGCCTGCTGTGCTAGTGAGGCTAATAGTCCCGCCATTTCCGTTGGCATTAGAACTCGATAAGATATTATCTGTGGTAATGTTGCCGCTTGCTGTGAGTGCGATCGCGCCGCCATTCCCAGTAGTAGCCCTAGAGTCAAGCGTTCCAGCACTGGTATCGATATTGCCATTGTTGCTAGTTATCGTAATCGGCTGGCCTGGATTAGTGATATTGCCAGTAGTAATTGATTGGTTGGCTAGTAGAGTAATTTCACCTGCGCCAGTCAGGGTAAAACCAGTAGTATTGATAGAGCCATTACCAAGAGGCGATCGCAAAATAACAGAGTTATTAAAAGTAACATTATCTGCAAAGGCGATCGCACCACTACTGTCTTCGCGTCCGATAGTGGTAGAAGCAAAACCCCCATTATTCAACTGTTCCAGTGCTGCGGTACTTAGGTAGGTTCCGCCAATATCTAGATTGAGGCTAGGAGTTAAAGGCTGTAATACCAGATTTCCTGTGCCAGTAATAGAGGCATTAGGGTCAAGACTAATACTGTCAGCCGTCAAGGTAAGATTACCAGTTCCAGAAGCGAGACGGCTTGAGATATTGATACCAACATTGTTACTGCTTTGACCAGTAACGTTGATATTCCCACCAGTCGAGTTGGTATCCACTTCAACGCTGACACCCCTGCCTCTCCCAGTGCTAGTTCCATTGAAGGTAAGACTTCCACCCCCAGAGTCGATGCTTGGAGTACCGTTAGCCTCAAAGACCAAAATTCCATCAGCGTCGCCGCTATTCCCAGAGAAAATAATCTCTCCGCCTCTTGAGGTAATAGTACTATCCCCAAAAACGATGATACCGATACCATCACTCGCTGTCCCTATACGAGTCCCGGTACTAGTTCCGTTGAAGGTCATCTTCCCACCCACGGAGTCAATCGAGGTGATGATAGCAATGCCATACCCATCACTGCTATTACCATTGAAGACAATTTCTCCGCCGCCTGAGGTAATCGGCCCACCTTGAACAGTGATGCCCCTAGAGAAGATGCCAGTACTATTACTAGGTCCAGTGCTAGTTCCGTTGAAGGTAATTGTCCCACCACCAGAGTCAATTCCTTGACTGAAACTACTGATGCCTGATGTATCGGGGCTGTTAGTATTCCCCTTGGCAGTGATATTTCCACCTAGTGTCGAGATGGGCGCATTGGCATTAATTAGGAGTCTTCCTATACCGTTATTATCCCTGTCAGCGTTCAAGCTTAAGTTCAGCTTGCCACTACTGGAAGTGATACCCGAATCTAGGGTGATGTCGTTGTCGGCATCTAAGGTGAGAGTAGCGTCTCCACCTGCCGTCTTGTTGATATTGGTACCCTCACTCAGGGTAATGTTGCCTAAGTCAGTCCCGCCGATATTTGTAGTAATGGTGACGCTGGTACCAGTATTCAATGCGTTGTTGATGTTGGCGACGTTCACCGTATTCGTACCAATAGCACCACCACCAGCATTTACAATCGTGATGTCAGTTGGGTCAATCAGCCAAGTGCCACCGATACCATTAGCAGCAGAAGCATCGGGAGTACTGGTGAGATTAAGAAATTGCTTACCTGACGTTTCAATCAACCCGCCATTCCCAGCAATTGTTCCTCCTCGTGCCGTCAAAGTTCCGTAGATGCTAGCTGTATCTGTAGCAAAGACGATTACTCGACCACCATCACCACTATTGAGGGCGTCGGCAACTATAGTCGAGTCGTTACTGACAAAGGTTTGAGAAGCATTCGGGACGGTGCCTTGACCTTGATAATCTCCACCAATCCGCACAGTGCCACCACCGTTGGTGCCTGAAGCGTTGATATTGGCATTCGAGAGTTGAACTTGATTGCCCAAAACATTCACCGAACCGCCAGTTTGACCAGAAACATTGAGAGTACCAGAAGCGGTAGCAGTTCCCGCCTGACGAGGAATACTTATCCCTGAATTCGTTAGTATTATCTCTCCTGCGCTGTTAACCGTGACTCCTGTTGCATCACTCCCACCTCCAGCAAGCAACTCTGGTAGAGAAAGAGGTGTAATTCCTGAAGAAGCCGCAGGCGCTTGTGGGTCAATCTCCAAACTCAGCAAATTTCCAACTTGGCTAATGCGAACTAAACTTGACCCAGGCACAGCCGCTATAGTAATAGTCCCAGCAGGTGCTGTCAGTTGCCCAGTATTGACAACAGTGCCACCGATTAAGGCTAAATTCTGCCCTTGACTCACTGCCAAGTTACCAGCGTTGATAATGCTTCCTTGCTGATTTAGGGTAAAGACAAAGTTGCTTGGCGTTCCGACTAGGGTGCTGTAATTATTGGTACCTGTGGCATTAAACCAGTGATTTCCAAAACCAATTCCGTTAGCGGTAGTGGCAGTAAAGGCAGCAGGTACGTTTAAGCTGGCACTTGGGCCAAAGACAATCCCTGCTGGATTCATTAAAAATAAGTTGGAATTGCCGCCTGTAACTTGAATCAGACCATTAATAACAGAGGGATTGCCGCCAGTGACACGCCCTAGAATATTTACGATGTTGGGGTTAGAGAGGAAATTAGCAATCTGATTGGCGTTGAGGTTGAATTGAGTGAAACTGTGAAAGAGATTGGTTCCATCGCCTGAGAGTTTGCCACCTGTGATGTCGAGGCGATCGCCTTTTGGGGTAACCTGAGTAGCTGTGCTATCGGTCTCCGGAACAATGGGTTGTGCAGACAATGGTTGGGTTGCGATCGCTCCTGCCAAGGACAGGAGTGCTAGCAGATGCCGAATTCTTCTCATATTCTGTTGATTACCCTCCCAGACCCACTAGCCTGACAGCTGAATTGATACTCTAGATATTGAGCTATTGGGTGCAGTTGCAGATTCAGCATTGCATATTTTGGCTCAATCCCATAGAAATTTTTTCTCATCCGACAACCTGTAGGTGTTTTTCTGAGTTGGGTAAAATTTCGGGCTGTATCCTTTACTGGAAGTGGGGTTGAAGCCCCTCACCTCATCAAGAGGGTGTCGGATTTCCTGAAAAGCTTACTACAAAAGGGTTTTAGCTGATTTTTCAGGAAGGGTCTTGACTCAAGCAGAGGCTGAAATGTACATTAATGTTTGTCAGTCGGATTTGAACATTGAAAACCAAATACATCAAGCTTTTCAGCTGCCAGCCTTTTAATTACCTTGAATCCCTACCAGGGATTGAAACTTACAAGCCTAAATATGATGGTCGAGAGTGGCTAGAAGGAGCTTTTAATTACCTTGAATCCCTACCAGGGATTGAAACCTGCTTTACCCACCCCCATAACAGGAAAAACAACTTTTAATTACCTTGAATCCCTACCAGGGATTGAAACACTGTAAGCTCTACAAGTGCTTTACTCAGCAATTGAACTTTTAATTACCTTGAATCCCTACCAGGGATTGAAACTCCACACAATAAACATTCAGCATCGTACTTCTTGCTTTTAATTACCTTGAATCCCTACCAGGGATTGAAACGGTTTCAGTAAATTGTGGAAGTGCAAAAAACAAAACTTTTAATTACCTTGAATCCCTACCAGGGATTGAAACGTGCGAGAAGGGTACACGGGCAATGTGTACGCAGTTGGAAGCTTTTAATTACCTTGAATCCCTACCAGGGATTGAAACCAATGAAACTTGGCTCACAGCCGCTGCGGGTTGGCTTTTAATTACCTTGAATCCCTACCAGGGATTGAAACTTGTGTGAGTGTATTGAAGCCGCTTAGGCTAATTACTTTTAATTACCTTGAATCCCTACCAGGGATTGAAACGAAGAGTTTTTTGAGGAGGGGTTTGAAACCATCAATGCTTTTAATTACCTTGAATCCCTACCAGGGATTGAAACGTTTGGTAATCCAACCATCAAACAGTGTGCTGTGCTCACTTTTAATTACCTTGAATCCCTACCAGGGATTGAAACATACCGTTAGTACAGACTAGACGATCGTAATGAACTTTTAATTACCTTACTCCTACAGCTGCCCAGACAACCGCTGCACAAAATCAGCATGTTCCGCTGAATTCAGCCCCTCCTGCAACACTGTTAGAACTCTAGTCATATTCCCTGCCAGTAAATCGGGCACCGATAGCCACAATCCAGGAAAAACTTGGCTTTGCACAATTCCATTTCCATCTGCTGCCAGTGGCACATACTCCCCTTGCTGTAAACTAAACCAATCCAACTGGTTCTCAAAAATTTGCCAGACAATGTATTCTTGCACCCCATTACGGCGATAGGCTTTCTTCTTGTCGTGCAGATCGTTGGCGACACTGCTAGCTGCAATCTCCGCCACCAGTTCCGGTGCCCCTTCAATGTAGTCATCCTCACTTAGCGTTGATTGTCCTCCAGCACTTTCAGGAATTAACAAAACTCCATCTGGTTGCGGTTCATTGTCTTGATCCAGGCGCACGGTTGGCTCAATCCCCAGTTTTACAGAAGGCGTTGCCACCTTGTATGTGCCTAGCCAAATAATTAACAGTCCGTGTGGTTCAGCATGGCTTTCAAAGCGTAATGGGGATGCCACGTAAACGACTCCTTCAATTAATTCAGCTTTCTTTACATGGGGCATTGCCTGATAACGACGCTCAAATTCGTGACGAGTGAGGCGATCGCCACTTTCTAAAGGAGCAATCCGAGAATCCCTAACTTGCTCAGGATGTGGCATTCCGGCTGATGAAAGGTTGACCATCTTTCTAACCGATTACTTGGCTTTTCTCTAAATTATGACCAAAAAAGGATGAGGGATGAGGGATGAGGGATGAGAATCCACCTGCCCATTACTCACTACCCATTACCCATGCCCGATGCCCCATTACCCATTACCCATCAAGCTTGTCAATTTGCCTCCAGCCAACTTAGCCACTACACTAACTAACTCATCTGGGTCAAAAGGCTTGATTAAATGAACCTGAAAACCTGCCTCTAGAGCTAAGTTTCGGTCTGATTCTCTAGCATAAGCGGTTAGAGCGATCGCTGGAATGTGTTGTTCTTTTCGCTGTGCTTCAAATGCTCGTACTTTACGGATTAGCTCGTAACCGTCAACCTTAGGCATCCCAATATCACTTACCAGTACATCAACTCTCGACTGGCACAGGACGTTGAAGGCTTCTGTCGCTGAGGCGAATGAGATCACTTGCGCTCCACTTTGTTCGAGTATGGTAGCTAGCAATTCTCTGGCGTCAGCTTCATCCTCAACAATCAGTATCCGCAAGCCGTTGAGTAGAGATTGGGGACTAGGGAGTGGAGACTCATTTACTGTATCCTTACTCCCGACTCCCGACTCCCGACTCCCGACTCCCGACTCCCGACTCC
>DALYIW010000092.1:0-15301 GCA_031970155.1 Coleofasciculaceae cyanobacterium CTOTU46601
TTTTGACGAGGTGCTTTATTCCTTGCAGGCAAGGGTTTGCCCCGCCTGTTGCTGCCGTAAGGTGTCTAACTTTCTTTCTGGCATTTTGGTAAAGACTCATTAACAGGTACAAAGATAGTGTAGAGACCACGGCTTTTCAGAATATCGACTAAATCGGCAACCTCAGCGCCTTGCTCAATGTATTGAACGAACCAGCTTTGACAACAGTCTCGACGATATCAGCCAGGGTTTTTCGGAAAAGAGTATCTTGTTAATGCTTGTGACAGCTCAGAGTTAACAAGCATCCTTCAAAGGTTGGAGTTGTGGTTTAATGACAGGACGTGATTCCCCGTTGCTGCAACTGTTTCATGAAAAAATCTTCTAAAGAGATACGCTCCAGGTTCATAGCAATCAGTTGAGCATCCATTAGGCGGAGAGTTGCGAGAAATTCTTGGGGTTCACCTTGCAGCTGACCATACCAGCTATCTGCATCGAGTGCCAGTGCTGGTACCCAGCGTTTGAGGATATTTAAGTTGCCACCTTTGCCTTTGACTACGTAAGTGTCAGCATCGCCGAGGAGTTCTTTTAGGGAACCGATACAAATTAATTCCCCATTGGCAAGGATCGCAAAGCGATCGCATATTTTCTCTACATCCGACAGCACATGGCTATTGAAGAAAATCGTCTTGCCTTGAGCCTTCAGAGAGAGAATAATCTCCCGAATCTGGTAGCGTCCCATTGGATCAAGGCCTGACATCGGTTCATCCAGAAATACCACTTCTGGATCGTTAATGAGTGCTTGCGCCATACCAACGCGCTGGAGCATCCCTTTAGAATACTGCCGTAGCTGCTTCTTGCGAACCACTGACTTGGACAACCCAACTAAATCTAGAAGAAAAGGAATACGCTGCTGTTGGATATCAGCAGGGATTTCAAATAGCCCAGCAACAAACTGCAAAAACTCCCAACCCGTGAGATAGTCGTAAAAATAGGCGTTTTCTGGCAAGTAGCCGACTTTTTGCTTGACTTGTGTGTTACCGATGGGACGTCCTAGCAACCATGCCTGCCCCGATGTTGGACGTACAATTCCTAGTAGTGTTTTTAATAGGGTGGTTTTCCCTGCTCCATTGGGTCCGAGTAAGCCAAAGGTTTCTCCCTGGTAGACAGTAAGGGAGCAGTTCTTCAAGGATGTAATTTTTTGGTTGAGCCAGAAGCCAGTACGATAGACTTTTGTCAGTTCAGTAGTCTGTACTACTGGTATCCGGTCAACGGTAGTCAGTGCTGCTGGTAAGTCGGCAGTAGAATCCATCCGGGTACAGGTTCGCTGATGTCGGTTGAGTTTATTGACCCTCCCCTAGCTAAAGCACAGGGGATTCTAAGAGGTTGTTCCGCAACGGGTTAAAACGGCGTTGCGACCCATTGCTCTCTAGTTTTAGAAGATTAATCCTTCTTGGGGCAGTCAATGACCCCCTAGACACTCCGGCAAAGCCCGAAGAGCTTACTTTTTCTCCCAATATTCCAGGAACCATTCAAATCACTGTTAACCAGATGTCCATCCTTTGTCCGATACAATCCCCTCTTAATTCGCTTGCCAGAAAACTGGTAAATCTTAGGGTTGTCGGCATTGTAAACAGGAATGGTATCACCATCAATGGCACTTGCCTTACTGGTGTACGACTCCTCCTGTTCCGTATAAATCAATCCGTATCGCTCACACAACGCTTTCAATTTAGAGCGCAAACTGTGAAACGGGATTTGGACAAAGTTTTGATTGTTGCACTTCCCAATCTTGATTTCCTGTTTGATTCCAGGGTTGTAACCAACTATCATCTGTGCAATCTGGTTATCAATGCAGTGGTTTACGATAAATCTTGCTGTCTTGTTCAGGTAGTCTCTCACCTGATTGTTGCGATGAGCTACCAGCTTCACTTGTTGGAGGGTATTGCCCTTGATGCCCTGCTTGTCCTTGATGGATTGCAAGTCAGCATTCCGCTTGTTGAACCCTTGGTTAATCGATTTAATTGTTTTGCCATCCACGAGAAAGGATGCCCCATTGGTATCAACACAAGCAGCAAGGTTGTCCACGCCCAAGTCAATGCTAATTGCACTACTTGGGTTAACTTCTACGGGTTCTGGTTCTACTTCGCTGATAAACTCTACCTCAAAGTATCGAGCATTGTATTTAGGGTAAATCCTTACTTCCTTGACTTGATTAATATCAAGTCGTTTAGGAAATGAAATCCAAACTTCGCCATATTGCTTTTTAAAAGCTTTGGACATTGGAATCCTAAACTTCCCGTCTTTAACAACGATTCTAGGAATTATCAGCAAGAAATAGCCATCTTTAGACAGATAGTGGGGAAGTCTTACCTGTTGTTGGTAACTCCCTTCCTTAAGTGCATTAATCAACCCGTAGAAACTCTTAAACGTTCGGTCTACCACCTTCAACGTTTGTTGAGCAATATCGGTGTTAAGCAACCGATAGTTCTCATTGCCTTTGCATTGATGGTAGTTCGACTCGTAGCGCAAGTGTTTGCGTTCCTGAAAGAAGTACTGTCGAACCGTGTAAAGCCCTACGTTGTAGAGGTTCTTACTCAGTCGGCACAATTCCCGCACAGCCAAAAACTCAGACTTATTCAGTTCTCGGATTTGGTTCTTTTGGGTCAGGTACATAGCCACTACTTCGCTACTGCCGCAATTATACAGCGAAATGGCAGCGATATTTCCTGCCTACCCGTTTTCCTCCCTTGGAACAGAGCACAAGGGTTTCCAACGAGGATTTTCTATGATTCCCTATTTTGCAGATTTTGGTGTCACTTGTTTGTGTTCAACAAGCATCGTCATGGTGCGTTGCTCCTGTGTCTGTGGCAAAGTTTGATATAGGGATACTATAAAAAATTGACGCTTTGAGGGAACTGATGGAGCGCGGAAAGCTTGTTGCAATTATAACTGGGGTGATTTCTTTAATTTTGGCGATCGCTTATCTGGCCCTAGTCCAGTTCTTGGACTCGCGAGAGATGATACCTGCTCCCGTCAGTCAGCTGCCGCAAGCAGTAGAAGTTGCCCACATGCACGCCAATTCTCTAGGAACAATGCATTCATCGTTTCTACCGCCTACGAGTCAACAACCAAACCTAGGGTAAGTATCGATGTCTAATCGCACTTACGCCATCCTGGGAACTGGTGCGCTAGGTGGATACTATGGTGCCTGCTTGCAACAAGCAGGGCTAGAGGTTCACTTTCTTTTGCACAGCGATTATGAAATTGTTTGCCAGCATGGTTTAGTCATTGAGTCTCCAGACGATGATTTCACTCTCCCTCACGTCAACGCTTATGGCGATGTCGCTAAGATGCCGCGCTGTGACGTTGTAGTCGTGGCACTGAAGACAACGCAAAATCATCTGCTGCCTAATATGTTGCCAACTTTAGTTAAAGAAGATGGGGTTGTCTTGGTGTTGCAAAATGGACTGGGCATCGAAGAGGCAGTTGCCCAAATTGTCGGCTCAAAACGGGTAATTGGGGGCTTGTGCTTTCTCTGTTCTAACAAGGTTGGGCCAGGGCATATCCGCCATCTTGACTACAAACAAATAACGCTTGGTGAATATACCCCAAACTATCAAGTTGGTGGTATTACTGAGCAGATGCGTCAAATTGCCGATGACTTTGAACGTTCGGGTATACCGATTCATCTGAGTGAAGACTTGCTGGTTGCCCGTTGGCAGAAATTAGTGTGGAATATTCCGTACAATGGGCTTTCTGTGGTTCTCAATGCTACTACGGATGAGCTGATGACAGACCACCACACTAGGTCTTTAGTTGAGCAGCTAATGCGTGAAGTTGTTGCTGGTGCTGCCGCTACTGATCGAATTATCTGCGATCGCATTATCCAACAAATGCTCGACTATACAGAAAAGATGACGCCATACCGCACCAGTATGAAGCTTGACTATGATGAAGGACGTCCTTTGGAGATAGAGGCAATTTTCGGTAATCCATTACGTACCGCTTCAGCAGTAGGTGTAGATTTGCCGCTAATTGGAATGCTTTATCAGCAACTGAAGTTTCTGGATGCCAAAAATCGCCGCAACATGCTTTGATTAGCTGCTGTACTTTTTTTCCAGACCAAATCCAGGGATATGGACGAATGCTCTGACCAACCTACTATTAACCCCCTACCTTATTATGCGATCGCATTATCTGATGTTCTGGCATGGGAGGAACAATATGGTCAGATTCCTCAAGGTAGCGTAGTGCTGCTATTTACGGGATGGCAGTCAAAGTGGTTAGATAAGGCCGCATTTCTCAACCAAGATGCTTCTGGAGGACTGCATTTTCCGGGTTTTGGCAGTGAGGTAACCCAGTTTTTGCTAAGTAAACGTCAGATAGCTGGGGTAGGAATTGATATTCATGGCGTAGATCCAGGTCAGAGTACTACTTTTGCCACCAATCGATTAGTCTTGGAACAGCCGCGTATTGTGTTGGAGAATCTCACTAATCTAGATCAGTTACCTGCGATCGGTACTACATTAGTCATTGGTGTTCTGCGCTTGAGAGGTGGTAGTGGTTCCCCTGTTGCCGTATTAGCATTGCTGCCTTAAATAGCAGCTTTATTACAGCTCAAGTTCAGGTCAAACTCAACTGCTCTAGAAGCTATGCAGTAGTGGTTTAACCTTAATATTTCAAAGTTAACGCTGCCCAGGAAAAACCAGCAGCGCTACTAGCTAAAACAACGAGATTTCCAGATTTTATTTTGTTTCCCTCCATCGCTTTTGCCAAGCAAAAGAGGGTATCTACAGCACCTAGGTGACCGTATTCAGGCAAAGACATGAATGTTTGCTCATCCGTTAAGCCCAAAGATTCTAGAATCCGTTTTGATAAGCTTTTTTTGACTTGATTGGTAAATAAGTAATCTACGTCTGCGATAAAATAACCACTTTTTTTGAGGGATTTTTCAATTACTAATTTATAGTTTTCTAAATAGACATTTGATAATATTTTTTCTAGTTCCTGAGGCTTTGTGACTTTTAGAAAACTTAGTTCTCTATCAATCTCTTGACCAGAAACAGGAAATTTGGTTCCGGCTAGCGGAACCTTGAGAAAATCAGCCAATTTACCATTAGTCATAGCATGATAAGAAAGTATTTGGTTGGTTAATTCTCCTTTTTTCAAAATTGCCGCTACTGAAGCATCAGCAAAAGTAAATGTTGATATGCAGTCTTGATCGGAATAATCAAGTAGTGCGGATAATTTATCGCTACATATAACTAATGCAAAAGATAAATCATTATCTGCAAGCAACATATTCCGACAGATATGTATACCTAAATTGCCGCTATTGCAAAAATTCTTGACTTCAAAAGCAAAAGCGTTTACTGCTCCGATTTCAGCTTGGATTTTGGCGGCAGGTGACCAAAATCTATAATCATAGTCTGCGGCACCACAATAAGCAATTATATCGATTTCGCTTGCTGTAATTTGCGCCTTTTCTATAGCTTCTAATGCCGCCTTAATCCCCATATCACTGGGATGCTCGTCTCTGCCAGCAATTGGTTTCTTTTTGATACCAATTTTTTCTGTCAAAACAGACACGGGTAAATTAGCTAATGTTGCCATTTCCTCACTGGTTAAAATTCCTGAAGGAACATAGTATCCAATGGATGTAATACCAACACTTTTGTTTTTCATATATGGTGAAATGCTGTGCTAAATCAATCCGGTCAATAGCTCCCTAGTACATTACCATTTGCCTTCTGCCAATCGAGTCTCGTTGAATAAGTGTTTACTAATCATTGGGCAAGTTGAGTTGCTTTTGCTCAGTCGGTTGGATTTTTGAGGGTCTGATGACTCGTGGTTATGCACAGCTAAAGCATAGCAGCTCACTTTAAATTACAAAATCCTTGACAAAAACATCTGAGCAGTTAGGCTGAAACTATCGCTGTATCAACTTTTTCATGCAAAAGTTTTTCTTACTTGTAGAAAATTGACATAGACAACCCAATGCTCAAAAACGATATTATTCCAGAGCGCATTTTCACTGTATCAAACGTTCTGTCTCCAGAAGAGTGTGCTGAGTATATCGCTTTAACTGAGAACATTGGTTACACCCCTGCTGGTCTGACCGTCGGTCAAGATGAACATATAATGGCTCCACAGGTTCGCAATAACGATCGCGTAATCCTAGATGACGAGCAACGTGCAGCAGACTTGTGGCATCGTATCGCTGAGTATGTCCCCGCCACGATAGATAACTGGACAGCAATAGGACTTAATGAGCGCTTGCGGTTTTACCGATATGACCCAGGTCAGCGGTTTGCACTCCACGGGGATGGTTCATATATGCGGCGAAACGGCGACCATAGCCGATTAACGTTCATGATCTACCTCAACGATGGCTTTGAAGGAGGCGAAACTCGCTTCTATTTTCACAACGATTACTTTGTAATACTCGATCCAAATGTAGTACCTAATGCATCCGTAGTGCCTGAGACAGGTATGGCTCTGTGCTTCCGTCATGAGATGCGACACGAGGGTGCTAGTGTGATTCGTGGTAGGAAATACGTCCTGCGCTCAGACGTAATGTACACTCTCAAGCGTCGCAGCAAGTGAGTTAAAGAAACAGAAATTTTTACCAATCATTGGGTGTATTGGATTCTTCTTGCTCAGTAGTTCGGGTATCTAGTGGTCTGATGACTCTTGCGATCGCTTCCTGAACAAAAGCCTTAATAAACTCATCTTTTCTATTTAGCTGAAACTGCCGCTGTACAACCTCAGTAATGCCACCATCGCCCCAATCTTGGTCATGGCGGAAGTATTCAATAAAACTATTCCCAGCAATTCTAGTCAGATAAGCTGCTGTCACGCCCTGAATTGCCTTGCCTACTATGATGGTGGCGACATTAAGTTGCAGTGCGGTTGAGAGAAGTTGAATGGCACCCTTGACAATTCCCAAACTAGCTAGAGTTTTGCCTAGAGATAGCGCTAGTTCTCTACCTCGCTCCATATTTAGTTCACAGCCATAGATTTTGCCAATTTCGACAACCATTTGAGCATTGACAGCAGCAGTTGCCAGCATATCTACTACGGGTAAAGGGGTCACAGCAATCACACCTGCGCCAATCCACTGGAAGCGTTCTACCACCTTCTGGGCCTGTCGCCTGCGCTGGTTGTCGATGAGGCTGCGTGCTTCTTCTCCTAAGCGTTGGGATTGCAGTAGGATGTTGTCGGCTACCAAGTCTTCTCCTTCAGCCCTGAGGACAGCGGCGAGGCGTCGGATTAAGGGCATGACGTCGGGTTCTGTTTGGAGGGTTTCACCATGTTCTAGTTTTACAGGTTGGGGATTAGCTGCGATCGCAACTACATCCATTGCCGCAATAAATCCTCGCACGCGCTGCCGCAACCTAGCTAAGATTATTTCCTTATCCTCGTCAGTATAGAGGTCGCTTTTATTGAGAACGAGGAGCGATCGCTTCCCAATCTCGGCTAACCTACGTAGAGGTTCATATTCCGACTGCCGCAGGTCATTATCCACCACAAACAACAATAAATCTGCTTGGGTTGCCAGCTGTCGCGCCATTTGCTCTCGCTGAGTACCGACGACACCTGCTTCTAAAATCCCTGGTGTATCTGTAATCAGAATCTGGCGTTCTAATCTCTTCAACTTCAGGCTATAAGTTTCTCCTACCTCCGTCGTACCCATTGGCGCACCGACTTTACCAATCATCCGCCCAATCAGCGCATTCACCAGTGACGTTTTACCCGCTGAACCCGTACCAAATACAACCACCAACAGTTCCCCACGAGACAGGATAGATTCAATCTCTCGCGATCGACTTAGTAATGCTTGCCGCGCTACCTCGTCCTGAATCTGCGTCACCTGCTTGCGTACAGCTTTAAGGGTTTCTTCTGCTGCTTCAGTTTTCACTTCTGGCACTTTCGGTGCTGGGTGACGCCGCCGTGATGGATTTGGCGATCGCTGAAATAGCACAACATAGTAGATAAACGCGAAGATTAAAACCCCGATCAAGACAATCACCAACAACAGCAGCAAATTTGCCAGAAAGGGAGATGTCCATGAAATTTGGAGATACAGCTGATACACAGAAGTAATCAGCCAAAGCATTAGCCCTAGAATCAGGCTAAGACCAACAATTAGTGTCAGTAAGCGCGGAAGGGGCATGAAAGGTAGGGGCTAGGGAGAGTTAAGGTTGAGGGTGAATCAGAAAAGTTGGCATCCTATAGACTGCTCACATCTCTAGTTCTAACGGTTAGAGTGGCACTCGTACCATTTCTGTTGTTAGCTAGACAAGGTAGCATCATGCAACCCTTGAGATTAGCAAAACTTTGTACTTAGTGAAAATTGAGGAAAAATTATGAGTTTGTTTGAGCAAATCATCAACGCGATCGATAGTCCTACTCAGCAAGCTAGCCCTAGTCAGCTAGGTGATATTGTGGGTACTGTTCAACAGTTGAGCAATAATGCCAACACTGACCCCTCAACAATACAATCTGTGTTATCGATTGTTGGAGGTTATGCTCGTTCTGCTCTGCAACAAAAACGAGATAATGAAGGTCAGGAACAGACACAAGATTTTGTCAATCAATTTGGTGGCACGAATCCCAGCAATCAAGCTGTCCAGTTGCTGTTTGGAAATTCACAAATACAGCAGATCTCTCAGGAAGTTGAACGAAGAACGGGGCTAAGTGCAGGTACAGTTCAAACCATGTTGCCGATACTGGTTCCTTTAGTGTTGAAGTTCCTCCAAACAGGTAGCAACAGTCAAAACCCTCAGGGGGCAAATCCTGTCCTCAATACTTTCTTAGATGCTGACAATGATGGCGATGTTGATATTGCTGACGCCATGCAGATGGCAGGGCGCTATCTTGGTCAATAGGAAGGATGAGGGATGAGGGATGAGGGATGAGGGATGAGGGATGAGGGATGAGGGATGAAGGATGAGTAGTCCATAAATAAATTTAGGGGCTTCTTGACTATTAAGATTAAGCATTTTCATCCAACATCTGTCATCCTTTTTCTTCAACAGTGCTTTGGAAAGCCTTCTAAGGGAGTGGTGCGACTACAGGAAATAGTCGCACCTCAACCAGAAAGGCGCTTTAGGATGAGGCGCGAGTCGCTTGGACAAGTAACTTAGTCAGTTGCAGCAGTTGCTGTTTATCAAAAGCTTTGACAATTGCTTGTGCTGCGGCTTTTGGTTCTACAGTGAGGGTGATTTGTTTAGGGGCGGTATTGGTTGCTGGTGTTGCGGCTGCTGCGGGTTTTGAGGGAGTAGTGGTTGCTGGTGTTGCGGCAGAGGGTGCTGCACTAGCTAGTTTCTGTAAGGCTGGACTTGCTGCTACTGCACTGGCTTTCCCAGTTTGCAAATTATCGCTGGCCTGCTTAAGCTCTTTTATCACGACTGGTGCTAACACCTGGTAAGAATTCTGTCGATTGGCGATCGCTTTATAAGAAACTTGTACTAACCCTTGCCAAGCTTTATTCCCTGCCCCTACCTGAACTAAACGCTTGCACAGCACCTGAAATTGTTGGCGGCTGGCTGGTGTATCTTGTTGTTTAAATAGTTGCAACATCTGTTTCAGGATTTCCATCACCTGAGGCCCAAAGTTTGACCCAACTGCCCCTTGCTCTTTTGGTTTGTCAACTGAGGCAGTAGAAGCCGTTGCTGTTTGCTTGCCACTACTCATCAAGCTTTCGAGATAACTCTGCAATTTGGCAAAACTTGGTTCTGCCGCTTGCATTGTTTTTTCCGCTTCCTCGTCTCGCAAACCAAATGGCCCTTGCAGTTGTTCGATCAAATCTTTTAGGGTGTCATAAGCCCGTAAAAATAAAGTCTCTAGCTTTTGGTCAACTCTAATGTCATTCTCTTTGAGAATTTTAAAAGAATCCTCCAACCGATGAGCAGTCCTTTGAATACTGCTAAAGCCCAGCATTGCTGCCCCTCCTTTCACGGAATGGGCGGCGCGAAACATCTCATTAACCTTCTCAGAGTCTTGTACAACTGAAGGCAGATCTAATATCCCATGTTCGAGGGTATCGAGATGTTCTTTTGCTTCTTCGATGAAATAGCCTAAAATCCTTTGCTGATTCCCCGCATCCACGGCAGTTTTCCCTAATCAAAGTGGTTTTGTGTACTCAGGCTTGCAAGGGCTACACTTGGAGATGTGGCACCCAGAAGTATCCAAGCAAGGAGGTTGCCAAAGCTACCAGTATGACTCTTTTTTTTAGAGTAGCGGAAACAGGCTAATAAGTAGCTTCTTATCAGCAGGGAAGAGGTAAAAGGCTTTTCTTAACAAACAACCAACAACGCCGACTGTGTGTGATTGCAGGATTACTGAGTTGTTGCTTGTGCGATCGCTTGTAACTGTAATCCTTGAGGATAGCTGCCTTCAGCTTTGATGCGCTTGATTTCAGTTTCTGTAATCGACATATTGAGCTTCTTGGCTATAGCACGTACAATGTCGCCTCGGTCAATCACTCCAGCCACAGCACCCGCCGGGGAGAGAACTGTCAAACGGTTAACCTGATTAGCTTCTAAGCTGTTAATTACCTTCAACAGGGAAGTTTTCTCCTCCACTGTAGGAATTTCTGAGAGTGGGCGTACAATGCTTTCAAGAGTCTGAGTTTCCCATTGACTGCGCTCCATAACTCGGAAATCTTCCATGGAGACTAAACCCCGATAACGCCCGTTAGCAGCAGCGTAGTACGGCATCGGCGTCTGCATGTCTTCTAAAATATACTCCTGACCAAAAGATTGTAGAGTTTGATGAGCATCCACCACCCGAAACTCACGAGTCATGGCATCCGATGCCATAAGCTGGAGTAAGGCTTCTTGCAGATTTGTCAATTGGTCATAGGCACTCGCATTGCGGAAAATAAAACCGCCAATCAAGGTTAGCCAAATTGCGCCAAACTCACCCGTCAGTAGCACCAGTACTAATCCTAATGCGATCGCCATGCTTCCCAACGTCATACCTGTTTTGGCTGCCCAACGAACGCCCTGAAAACGGTTGCCAGTGAGTTTCCAAACCGCCGCTTTCAAAATCTGTCCACCATCGAGGGGAAGACCTGGTATTAAGTTGAATAGCGCTAGGAAAAAGTTGATGCTCGCTAAGTCAAAGGCTAATTTCTCTCCTAGGGTAGATGCGGGCAGTACTTGATTGAGTGAATACAACAGCAGGGCTAAAAATAAGCTTACGGCAGGTCCTGCGATCGCAACTTGAAAGGCTCCACCAGGAGTATTAGATTCTCGGTCAATAGAAGCGACTCCGCCGAAGATAAACAAGGTAATCGAGTTAACTTTAATACCTTGCGATCGCGCTACTAAACTGTGACCCAGTTCATGTAAGACAACCGACCCAAACAACAACAGCGCCATCGTCAATCCGCCACTCCAGGCCAAAACTGACCCAAAGGTTCTATATGAATAGAGCGCATTGCTAATCGTTACCAAAGCTAAGATGAAAAACCACGATGGGTCTAAAAATAGTGGTATTCCAAACAAAGAGCCAATTCGCCAGCCTATCTGCATCAGATTTTCGTCTAATTGGGACTTTTGACGCCTCCCAATACCAGCATAGATGATGCTTCTAGTTAAAATTAAAAGTCTTTAAAATTGGTTGAAGGTTAGAAGTTTAGCAAGCTAAGAGATTACCTAATTAAGTACCCTGAGCTGTCCTCACAACAAAGGAATAAAAATTTTCTTTTTGTGACATTAACACTCATTTATAAAATAGGCATAATGGTGCGGTTGTCACTACTACACCTATAAAATAGTACTTTGCCATCACTCCTGATAACTCACTTCCTACTATTATTTTCAGAGGAGAGCTTCTAACCTTCAACTTTCCAACTGTTAACTTTTGAAAAATTGCTTTTAAGTAATCAGACCCGCGTTTGTTAGTCCCAAAGTCGCACCAACTCCCAATATATGACCGAAGCTGATGCCTGCCAGTAATTCAGGCAGACCAAAACCTTTACCCAAAATTGGCTCTAGCAAAGGTAGAGATGGACCTTTTCCTTTATTTTGAATGGCAACACGGGCAATGATGATGCCGAGGATGATGCAAATATTCATGACTAGTGAACCGCTAAAGCTCCACGTAGTCGTATCGGGAACAGTTGACTGCACCGCCAGTAAAATTGAACTAATCAAGTTTTTTCTCCTAAGTTACGAACTTCCCCTTGAATGGGATAGTTGAAGGTTACCGAGAAAAGAGCACTTTCCCCTTCTGTCTTGGGAAGGATTGAGCAATGATATCGTAACTTGGAGAACTAGACAGGACTTACGCACAACCTCTATAACTGGTAGGAGCTTATGGCTATACACCTCTAGATCTAGCGTCTAATGAGTAAATTTGCGTAAGTCCTACTAGATTTATGCTCTAAAGACCAGAGAAGGAAAGGAGGTGCCAGGGAAAGGAGAATTGAAGAAAGATTCGTTTGTGTGTTGAACCTCAGATTGCTCTTTTAGTCACCTCCTCACTTTCATCTCCTCTTGTTCGAGGAGGAGAGTATTCTATCTATAAAGCACCCGCGTTGCTGAGTCCTAAGATAACGCCAGCGCCAAGAATATGACCAAAGCTTGCTGTTGCTAATAGTTCAGGGATGCCAAAGTTGCTGAGAATAGAAGGCTTAGAAACAGGTAAATCAGGTCCGGTGCCTTTCTTCTGGATGGCGAAGCGACCGATCGCAAAAGCAAACAGGTTACACAAAATCATCACCAGACCGACTGTGGGAGTCCATTCCGGCGTTGCGGGCACAGTCGCTTGGGCAGCAGCTAATAAAATAGAGTTAATCAAGGGTTTTTCGCCTTTTTTGTTAAACGAACAAAAAAATCATAAAAACTTTTGGTGTAAATTTATCAACTTGTTTTAAGATTTAACACTAATCTTAATCATTACAAAACTCAACAAAAAGCTAGGACTGAGAATTGTGACCATGCGGGTCAAAATATGTGGCATTACTAAACCAGAGCAAGGTCAAGCGATCGCGCAACTAGGAGTAACTGACTTGGGCTTCATGTGCGTGCAAACATCCCCCCGTTACGTAACGCCAGTACAAATTCGAGCAGTAGTCGCGCAGCTGCTGGTGCCAGTTGAACGAATTGGAGTATTTGCTAATACAATCCAATCGGAAGTTGCTCAGATTGTTGACCAAGCTGGTTTGACAGCTGTCCAGCTACATGGTGATGAGTCTCCTGAGTTTTGCCAACAGTTACGTCAGTCTCTGCCTGGAGTGGAAATTATCAAAGCTTTGAGAGTGAAGACGCTAGAGTGTTTAAATCAAGCAGGTATTTACGCCAGTTGTGTGGATACGCTCCTGCTTGACGCTTACCACCCTCAAATGCTAGGTGGGACTGGCAAAACATTAGACTGGGTATCACTACAAGAATTTCGTCCCAGTTGCCCGTGGCTACTTGCAGGTGGCTTAACGCCAGATAATATTTTAGACGCCCTAAGCCAGCTGAAACCAATGGGCATTGACTTATCAAGTGGTGTAGAGCGATCGCCTGGAGATAAAGATTTAGACAAAGTTGCTCAGTTGCTTGAGAAAGTGCAAATTTTAAAACATCAAGCAGACCATAAATAAATTAACCCAATAACAACAAGGCCAGGACTTACGCATGGACACCACATATCGTAAGGGTGAACGGCCGTTCACCCCTACAAATGGCGGTTTGTAATGAGAAATTTGCGTAAGTCCTGGGGTGATTACTTGTGCGGCTCAACTAATCCGGCTGAAATGGCGGTTCGTAATGAGAAATTTGCGTAAGTCCTGTCTATATTTTCCGATTGCTAAGTTTGTGCATAAGTGCCCAAGTCTGAGAGATAGGTTGAATTAACAGGACTTAGGTCATATCAGCGGCACTGCTCCTAACCCCTAATGTATAGAAGAATCTCAAACTCTCTTGTCAATTTGAAGGATTCAGAGGGCGAGTGCACAAGTCCTAATTAAGTAGAAAAGCTGTATTAATGAAGGGTTGTGGAATTTAAACCGATGTCTAGACCTCGAAAAACTCACAAAGAAGCGCTGGATAAAGCAAACCTTAGATGGAGATACGTTTTTTTCGTTGCAGTGCTTTTGGTTTCAGGACCAACCACTCATTACATTACCCAGTTACTCAGGGGACATCCCCTCGACATCCACTACTTCTGGAGCGAACTCTCCCCCCAAAGGATTTTAGGAGGAGGTCTTTACAATGGATTTGGGGGGTCAGACTGGAAAATTGGTAAGGCGCTGGCAACTCCTTGGACTGCAACTAGCTTGCGCTCTATGTCTGAGTTAAGAGTGTTTGCGCTGCAACTGGTCAATCGCGATCGCACTATTAATAATTTGCCACCTTTGGTTGAAGACCCTTTGCTCTCAAAAGCCGCGCAACTTCATGCACAGGACATGCTTAAGCGCCAATATTTTGAGCATATCACTCCAGAGGGGAAAACGCCCCGCGATCGCTTTATTGCAATCGGCGGCAGTCCCCGTGCTGGGATTGGCGAAAACATTCTTAAGAGTAGTGGGGGAAAAGGTCTAGGGTTGACCTATGAAGAGCTAGAAAAGGCTCAACGAGGCTGGATGTATAGTAATGGTCATCGAGCCAACCTTCTCACTGCTGAATATACCCGATTTGGCTACGGCATTGTGGTGGGAGCTGGAGGTCAAACCTATGCGGTGCAAATGTTTGCTGTGCCTGAGCCTATACATTAATTTTGTTCAAATACATTGGATATATGCAATGGATACTGAGCGATCGCCTCAGCCATCCTTTGGACTGACCATGCTTAGTCTTATTAGATCATTATGGGGCACCCTGACAGAGTGCCCCTACTAGGTTTACAAAGATGTGGTGTTAATCGTTCGACAAACTCTCTATGCTCAAGGGAACCATATCCCCAGTTGCTGTCAACCCCAATAACATTGGCTCGTGGGGTCGAATAAACTTGCCCGTGAGTACGCAGCGCTCCTCTTGCTGAGCCGTTGCCTCAATGCTGGCTCGAATATCAGATCTGGAAAATTCGGGGCGATAATCACCCGATTTCTGCTGCACGTAATTCCAGAGTACATCTCGAATCAGAGCTTGATATCCTTGATTGCCGGAGAGTTCTTTCAGTTTTTCCTTCAATTCTCTCTCCAAGCGGATGCTCGTAACTTCCATGTCAGTGGTTGCAGTTCTAGGGAGTGTACGAATCATCATTTTTTTTTCCTCCAAAATATGGACATGTTCGTAATACAAGTGTAGTATTTAAAAAGCAGCTTTGAAATCCATATTCACCAACTTAATTTCCTGTGAGCCTTCATTTATCCTTCTCCACC
>DALYIW010000092.1:15356-26342 GCA_031970155.1 Coleofasciculaceae cyanobacterium CTOTU46601
ATGAGGGCAGATTGGGCTTTACAGGAGAGCAGACAGCAGAGTGCGGCAATCATTTTAATCAAGAATTTAGAATTCAAGAGTCAGGAGTTAATAGAGGCGGCGAATATCTAACCTCAAATCTTCAGGTTCATTCGTGGCACATAAATCAAAAATCCAAAGAGCAAAGTCCAAAATCAATTGACGCTGGGATTTTACCAGCAGGTGATCCACTAGATATATGCAGCGGGAGGTACAGGCGAAAAAGCGCCGTACCAACATAGGACAAGAAAACCTACAAAGTTTTTCAGCCCCCGCTCTTAGACAAAAAGAAGCGGGGGTTTTTGTATGAGGAGTCAAACCGTGACGATCGCAACTGAAGTGTTAAGGCAATCAGTGGTGGTGTTCTCTAAGAACTACCTGCCAGTCAGTCGGGTCAACATCAAGCGAGCGATCGCTCTCCTCGTAACGGGGAAAGCCGAACCGCTAGATTTCAGCGGCAATGCTTACCGGGTACATTCCCCTAGTCTTGTGCTTTTGGTGCCGCAACACATTCGCTTGACGCTGACTGATACGGAACGGGTTTGGAAAGTTCCTCCAGTGAATCGGCGAGAAGTCTTAAGACGAGATAAGCATACTTGTCAATACTGCGGTAGTACCAAACAGTTAACACTCGATCATGTCATTCCTCGGTCAAAAGGCGGAAAACACAGTTGGGACAACGTAGTTATAGCCTGCGAACAGTGCAACAGCCGAAAAGGCGATCGCACTCCCAACCAAGCGGGAATGATACTTCGCACTCACCCTAAAGCGCCAATTCACCCAGCTGTTGCCTTTGCGGAACAGTTCTGGCGCGAACAGCAAATGAACCTGGAGCAGCAGGAGATATAGCTGATGCTGAAACTCACATACACCGAAAACGGCTTCTACTTGGAGCATCTGGCTCAACCTCTTGAAGAGTGGGTCACGGCACGAGTGATTCTGGCGCTACGAGCAGGTACTCGCCTGTGCGTAGAACCCAGCACCGCATCGTTCCTGCTCCCAGTTGACATGCCACAGCTACGTCATCTGGAACGGCACCAGGAAGGAGAAGAGGCGATCGCACTGTCTGTCTGCGATGCCGAGTATATCGAAGTTAGCCTTCGAGGAACTTGGATGACCTCTGAATCGGATAGCGAAGCGGGCGTCTTTGTAACATCCATGAATTACAACGTTGAATTCTTCCTGCTCAAGCTTTGGGAAGAGTCCACAGTTCGCGATCGCTGTCTTCCGTAATTAAGCGAAAACGCTGATCAGCAGACAGTTGAACTTCTTTCAAGGTAGCACTGCGGTGCTACCTTCTCTTTGAGAGCAACTTTATTTACAAGGGAAGACAAGAAGTGAAGCGTAACACAACTTACACGAATGACCAATTTTCCCAAAGTCCTCACCCCTAGTCAGAGACTCCCTTTACTTACAATCCCCTCCTAGTAAGGCATTAACAACCCTCAAAAAAAACTTTTCCAAAACCCTTGACACCGCTTGTAGTATTTATGTAGTATAAACGTAGTGAGTCAACGAAAGGAGCTAAAAACTCCTACTCCAAATCACCATGTTTTTACTACTAATTCGACTCGCTGGTCAACGCAGACCTAGGCGAGAGTCAAACCAAAGACCCAACAAGCCTCCTTTCAAAAAACCTGATGGAGAGCAAGAACAAAACTCATCTGCACACATTAATCAAACAAAAAACCGCGTTCAATATCACAATATCGAACAGATTTATCACCTAGAGCGTCGGTTTTTCCTCTAAAACTTCATAGTCTTTTTACTGAACCTTGAAAACTGAATAAGAAAGCACCCATTTAATTCATCAATCTGTGCTGACAGCCATAGGCACAGAAGTCTTGAAGGGAAGCGTAGCTCAACTAGAAATTAGTACAGGATGCTCTTAAACCTGTTCTTACAAACCGTTGATTTCCTCTTACAAAAAGAGGTTAGGGTTAAAACCTGCTACGCTCCCAAAATCCAGACCTATAAAAGGTGGGAATTGCTGATTGAGTCATGGGGCTATAGCTCAGGAGAGTCAGAGCAGTGCCTTGTCACGGCAAAGGTCGCCGGTTCGAGTCCGGTTAGCCCCGCTCAACAGCAACTATGGAAGTTTCAATCTTCCTTTTCCCACAAATGGCCTCATCGAATAAGGGCTAATTCACCTGTCTTTCAAGCAGGCAATACGGGTTCGAGTCCCGTTGGGGCTATCAGATTGATGAACGAGGTCGAGTACCCAAGCGGCTCAAGGGAGCGGATTGCAAACCCGTTATTCGTGGGTTCAAATCCCACCTCGACCTCTCAATCTTGTAATCATCTGGTGCATGGGAGTATAGCTCAACTGGCAGAGCAGCGCCCTCTTAAGGCGAATGTTGCAGGTTCGACTCCTGCTACTCCCACTGGATACGCGAGGCTCCATCGTCTAGTTTGGTCTAGGACGCTGCTTTGTCGAAGCGGAGACAGGGGTTCAAATCCCCTTGGGGTCGTCATCTGGGAGTATAGCTCAGAGGTAGAGCAGTCCTCTCATAAGGGACTAGTCGCAGGTTCAAGTCCTGCTACTCCTACTGACAAACATAGCCTCATCGTCTAGTGGTTAGGACGCTGCCCCCTCAAGGCAGAGACAGGAGTTCAAATCTCCTTGGGGCTATCTGGAGAGGTGGCTGAAATGGCTGAAAGCACTTCCCTGCTAAGGAAGCATGGGGTAACCCATTGCAGGTTCGAGTCCTGTCCTCTCCGCCTTTTTACCTGGGTCGGCCCGCCTATTAGCGTAGGCAACGGTCTGTAAAATCGCCGCGTCCGAAAGGCGCATTGCAGGTGCGACTCCTGCCCGACCCATTGGATTTTGAATTTTAGATTTTAGATTTTGGATTCAAAGTTCAAATCGTAATGTGGGGATGGTGTAACGGCAACATCTCGGTCTCCAAAACCGATGATCTGAGTTCAAATCTCAGTCCCCGCGCCAATGAGAGCGTAGTTTAACTGGATAAAATCTCGGTCTACGAAACCGAAGACGTGAAGGTTCGATTCCTTCCGCTCTCGTCAACTTGGAGAGGTGGCCGAGTGGCTTAAGGCGCAGATTTGGAAAGTCTGATCAAGTGTAACTTGACGAGGGTTCAAATCCCTCCCTCTCCGTTGAAACTTCCCCCGGTAGCTCAGTTGGTGAGAGTGCTTGACTGAAAATCAAGAGGTCGTCAGTTCGATACTGACCTGGGGGGCTGTCGTTGCCCTGTAGCTCAGTGGAAGAGCTGTCGCCTGTTAAGCGAACGGTCGTAGGTTCAATCCCTACCAGGGCAGCCATTTATTCATTGCCGGGTGGACGAATAGGCAAGTCGCAGTTCTCTGAAATCTGAGATACAGGTTCAAGCCCTGTCCCGGCATCCAATCATTGGGGAGTAGGCGACGTTGGCAAAGCCACCTGATTTTGGCTCAGGATTTCGTAGGTTCGATTCCTGCCTCCCTAGTTCTGCTCTATCACTTGGATAGAGCAGCTAAATAATGCTCCTGTAGCCCAACTAGAACGAGGCGCTGATCTTAAAAATCAGATGATGCTGGTGCAAATCCAGTCAGGAGCATAAACGGGGTGCAGAGCAGCTTGATCGTAAGTCAACTACCTGTTAATTCCCAGGTGGGTAAACTTATTATCAATAAGCTGAATTACTGTCTGTAGATAGTTCTGAGCTTTATCTATTTTAAAGTGATTGAAGCTTGAGGTATCGAGCCAACTTAGTTTTATTCCTTTTTCTAAACAAGCTTGAGATTTTCTTTTGTCGTTGGTTTGAATTTGTGACAACTTATCTTCCCCGTAGATAGGTTCATAATGCAAAATACCGTTTAACTCTATAGCCAAATAAAGGGATGGAATATAGATGTCCAATTCTGCATTAATAGCATCCTTACGGTTGTAATGAATTTCTAAGGTAGGATAGAGGACGGATAGTTGAGATTCTAGCCAGCTTTCAAGTTTGGATCTGCGGTTACCTTTGGTTTTATTTCGGTTTGAATAACTGGCAGAACAAGAGCGCGAACAGAAATGATTTTTCGTTTTCCTAATTTGAGATGCTCTCTTAATGAAGATAGTGCCACACCAATCACAAGGTATATGTTTTTTTCTATCCTGTCCTAACCACTGACATTCCCTAGAACAGAATTGCCTCCAACCATTTTTTGTGTCCACGTTATATTTACTGATGCAGCGGAGAAATGGTTGATTACAGTAATCACAAATAACTTGTATTGATCGACCCATGAAAATACAATTTAAAGGGTAAAACTATTATGTCATTTTTAATAGTATTGCCACTATAGATAATTTTATAAAAGTTACAAATAGTCTCTTTTGTAGAAACAAATTTTCCGGGTGTAGCGCAGTTGGGAGCGCGACGGTTTTGGGTACCGTAGGTCACAGGTTCAATCCCTGTCACTCGGATTGATCTGGGCCCTGTAGCCCAATCGGAAGAGGCACTAGATTTAGGATCTAGTCAGTACGGGTTCGAGGCCTGTCAGGGGTATTGGTGCGATGCGGGTGAAGTAGCCAGGGTAGGCTTGGAGGTCTCATAAGCCTCTTATCAGCAGGTTCAACTCCTGCCCCCGCCACCAAATTGCAGGCGTGGTGCAATGGCTAGCATAGGAGTTTCGTAATCTTCTGATGCGAGTTCGACTCTCGCCGCCTGCTTTGGTGCAGATGTGGTGTAACTGGCAACACAAGGGCATGGTAAGCCCTCGATGTGGGTTCAATCCCCGCCGTCTGCTCTTTGATTATGCAGGTGTGATGTAACTGGCAACATGTGGCTCTTGTAAAGCCTTCTTGTGAGTTCAAATCTCGCCACCTGCTTGTGGCTAGGCTAGAGGTCTTTTTTGATAGTGGAGAGGAGGGAAATATGACAACCATGACGGTTACGGATGCTCTAGCAGAGTTGACGCTGTTGGAAAAGCGTATTAATGCAGCAAGAGCAGCTTTGGATAATAACACCTTGATTGCTGTTGTTGAAGTCGGCAAAGTGCCAACAGGGTTCAAGTCCAGAGACGATCATGCGGCGCAAGCGAGAGCATCTCTGCAACGGGTGGACGCTCTGATTGATCGCAGACGAGTCATCAAAAGAGCGATCGTTCTTTCTAACGCTTCCACAATGGTTAGTGTTGCAGGGCAAGAGATGACGATCGCAGAAGCAATTGAAATGAAGAATTTCATCTCATACTACAAAGAGGTGCTTGCCACGATTACCTCAGCTTACTCTCGCACCTGCCAGGAGTACAAAGTGGCCCAAGCACGAGTGAAGGAACGACTGGATAAATTGGCAATCGAGGTACTGGGTAAAAATGCGTCTTCGGAGAAGTACCAGTCATTAGCGGATAGCTTCTTGGCACGCGAGGGTGTTGAACTGCTCGATCCAACCACTTTGGCAGAAGAAATTGCCAGACGAGTGACGTTTGTTGAACAGTTCGAGTCAACTTGCGATCTGCGCTTCGCAGCAGCGCTTCGCTATCGCGTTCTCTCTATCAGCAATGCACGGACAATGATTGAAATTCCAGACTAAAATGGGTTGGCTGGTCACTCGAAAATCTCTAAATTTATGGTATTTGATGGATAGCTCAATGGGTAGAGCGCATGACTCCAATCATGAAGTTGTTGGTTCAAATCCAACTCCATCAGCCATGAATGTTAAAGCTTAAAGCTCAACGCTTAACGCTCAAACTTCAATCGTTAAAGATTAGACAGTCAACATTCAAACCATAAAGGTTAAAGCTCGATAAAATCCAGGGGTTCTGGTTGTAGGTTCCATAAAACCTTGAGGTTTCCACCTGGCTGAGTGGTCAGCATCCCACTTCTTTTAATCAAGCGGATATGGTGTAACGGTAGCATCTGAGCCTTCCAAGCTTTAGGTACGAGTTCGAGCCTCGTTGTCCGCTTTCTGTAAATGCGGGTGTGATGTAGTGGCTAGCATCTGAGTGCGCCACACTCAGCGCATGGGTTCAAATCCCATCATCCGCTCTCGTAGTCCTGTAGCTCAACGGTAGAGCATTTGCCTTACAAGCAAGGGGTTGCAGGTTCAAATCCTGCCAGGACTACCAATTATGGGAGTGTAACTCAACTGGATAGAGTACCAATCTTCTAAATTGGCTGCTGTAGGTTCGAGTCCTACCACTCCTGTTGAAAACAAGATAAAAGGAGGTTGCCTTCTTCTGACATGATTGAATGGGATATGCGATCGCGAAGCATTCCGTTAGACTGATCGCACAACGTTATCAAATCCGGCTAATTAGCCAATCTGGCTGCATATATTGCATACCTCGCTCGGTTGGGGAACTATAGTTAGCAGAAAAAATCAGCGAGCATTTGAATTCAGATTATCCGTCTCACAGCTATCCCATTACGTTTAAAGAAGCGCAAACAATCGGATTGAATGTTTTGCCTTTATCGCCTGATATTAACTCAATTTTGCTTGAACTGCACCAGTTGTATGCAGAAATGGGACAGAAAGCCTTTACCTACTTCGATGAATTTCATTATCACAATAATGAAATTATGAACATCCTTGAGGGTCGAGACATTCAAATCTATTACAAAAGTGATGAGGATTGGTATTACAGAAGTGAAGAGCGTCGCTGGGTACGCATGAATGATGAGAGTGCATGGCGAAAGACAGAAAAAATTGGTGAGCAAATTCGTGAGTCAACCTTTCATATTCGCTAGAAAAAGAGCGATCGCATTTACTGCCAATCGCGAGCGTATGGGTTTGTAGCTTAATTGGTAAAGCGTCTAGTTGGCTTCTAGAAAGATGTCGGTTCGACTCCGACCAGTATCCAGAAAACATGGGTCTGTAGTTCCAATGGAAGAACGCTTCTCTTGCAAAGAAGAGGTTGTGGGTTCGACCCCCACCAGATCCACTTACGGTATCTGAAGCCAAAGCGGTTCGCGGCGCTGGTTTGTGGAACCAGTATTAACGGGTTCAAGCCCCGTCAGATACCCTTGAATGGAAGATGCCGCCGAATGGACGGCAAGCAGTCTTGAAAACTGTGGTATGACAGCGATGTCGTAGGGGTTCGATCCCTCCATCTTCCTTTTACCCACCGGAAGCCGAGAAGCGAGGCACTGTGCTGATAACGCAGAGGTAGGAGGGGCAGTACCTCCCCGGTGGATTGCTTATGATTAAAGACTCTCTAGTAGTGTTTCAAGAGTGTAAAACTAATGCCAACTCTGATTTTGACTCCACATTATTGTCAAGGATCAGCGCTTCGCGATCGCGTACCTTCAGAATGAAAAACTGGAATTAAAGCATGGAATTATTATTTCTTTATGGCCCTGCCGCTGTTGGTAAACTAACCATTGGTCGTGAACTTGCAAAACTAACTGGCTTTCGTCTTTTTCATAATCATTTGACAGTAGATGCTGTGTTATCTGTCTTTGATTTCGGAAGCGAACCATTCATTAAGTTGCGTGAACAGATTTGGCTTTCCGTCTTTAAAGAAGCTGCTGAACATGATGTCTCACTTATCTTTACCTTTTCACCGGAGCGAACTGTTCGGACATCATTTATTCAGGATACTCTAGACGCCGTTGAGCCATCTGGGGGAAAAGTTTTATTTATTGAATTAACTTGTCCGATTGAAGAATTAGAACGACGTATCGAAAATCCATCGCGAGCAGAGTTTTGTAAACTTCGCTCTCTTGAAGTTTTTAGGAAAATACGTCAAGCCGGAAAACATATATACCCCAAACTCCCAAATTCAGGACTAACTATTGATACCAGTAAGATGAGTGCTCAAGAAGCAGCTCATCAAATATGTGAATTCTTCAGAAGTACAACATGGTAAGGACACGATATATCGTATCCCTACAAACTCAAGCTTTTTAGCCAGGTGTGGCGCAGAAGATCACAGGTTTAAGTCTTGTCACTCGGATTTTTAAGGGTGGTTGGCATAGCGGCTGTGCAGCAGACTTTTAATCTGCACTAGATAGGTTCGACTCCTATACCACCCACTAAGCATGTCAAAAGTCAGAAAAGTGGCTCTTCCGAGCTAATGGGGTAAAATGTAGCTTAAGCTACATTTTACCCCCCGACTAGAAATGGATTTTCATTTAGATTCTTTATTAAACTTACCTAATGTCACCGTTTTTACTTCCTCTCAAAAATCAGGACTTATTCGGCTTAAATTAGAGTTGTTAAATGAAGGAATTAATTGCCCTAATTGTCAAAGTTATACAGATATACTTCATCAAAATCGTCCGATTTTAGTTCGAGATTTATCAATCTGTGGGCAAGGAGTGTATTTACAAGTTCCTCGCCGTCAATTCTATTGTCCCCACTGTAAAAAATCTCCAACTGAACGTCTTTCTTTTTTAGAAATGAGACGAAAATATACAATAAGATATGAAGAATATATCTATGAAAGAGTTAAAGAGTTAACCGAAATCAGTCTCCAGCCCGACGCTCCCCTTTTAACCGATTGAGTGTGGGTTCGAGTCCCACCATCCCCACTAATTCACCGATTCTTTGTCAGTCACCTGTGGGGTTGGCATCAGGGTTATAATTACCCGTTGGCTGAAGTTTGGTCATTAGCTGTCTGAGCAAGAAAGCATTGCTATTCCAAGCTGTGTATTGATTTGAGCCTCGCCCTCTGTGTCTGAGATAGAGTTCAGCTTTATCTCGGCAGCAAGTCGCCAGCAGGCTAACGACCGATACTAGACCAAGTTCATCAATCAGTTCCATTAGGTCATCTTGTGTCATCTCTAAAACCTCAAGCGTGATTACTTGAGACTACCAAAAGTAGTCAAAAGTAGTCAAAAGTAGTCGAATGCGATGCTACCCTAGTCAGGGTATCCTTTTGGGATGGCAACCAAGATGACACTCAGCATCAAGCTAGACCCTGAAGTAAAGAGCCAACTGGAGGAGATAGCTAAACAGCAAAACACCAGTCTTAATAGGCTGGTGCTGAGGTACATTTCACAAGGTATTCAAGCTGATACAGGGGAACCAGATAGGCTAGCGGCAATTGAAGCTAGGTTGGATGCGATCGAGCGTCGGTTGAATGAAGTATCTCAGCAATAACTTCTAAGTGAGGATATAGGGAAAGTTCCAGCTTGGATAATCTCCAAAATTGCAAGTTAAACCAAATATCATGAGCCAGTACAGAGTCCGTGAGTACAGAATATACGAAGGTGAATGGTGGTTCTATCTAACTTATCAATCAAGGATATTTCCTTTCCATCAAGGAATTTAGTAGCTCATGGTAAGGGTTTTTCACGCGGCGAGAGAAAACTAGAGATTATCGTGCCTACTTCCATCTCACTTCAATGTGTCATCGCAGAGCTTGAGAAACTGCCAGAAGACGAACAAGATGCGATCGCAAAGTATACTCATGAGATTTGACAGTCAAATTCCATGAGTGGCAAGGATGCGATCGCGGTTAGGTTGAGATTGTGGATGAGCGATTGCCTACGGCACCAGCTCTCGCTGATCGCACGGCTAGGTTAAAATCTAGACACAGTGCTCTAAGAAATCGATTATGAAAATTAAGGCAGTCATCTGGCAGGAAGATGGGGTATGGTGTGGTTCTGTACCTGCTCTACCAGGCTGTCACACTTGGGGAGAAAGCTACGAGCAACTGTTGGAGATGCTAGAAGACGCTATTCAGGGTTGGTTAGAAGTTGCTAGTCACAAAGAAGATCTTGAACCTGAGAAACAAATGATTGAGCTATCTGTATGAAATCTGTTTCCGGTAAAGCTCTTTGTAAAATTGTTGAGCGATATGGTTGGGAACTAAAACGAATCACTGGTAGCCATCATATTTACGCAAAGGAAGATATCAAGGCGATTCTCTCCATTCCTGTTCATGGCAATCGGGATCTGCCTACTGGTATTTTAAGAAGACTTCTGAAGGATGCTGAGCTTACTGAAGAAGACCTAGACTAACAGTGCGATCGTACCTAACTTGAGAAGTAACGGTATTTATCAATAACTTGACATTATTTTCCTCACAACTAGTCGCCCTGACTCAGGCTCAACTTGATGCCTGGGTAGAACAAGCACAACTCCTAAGCCAGCAGGGTCAACTACCAAACTACATTCCCTTACTTGCTCAAGCTAATCCCAGCTGGTTTGCTATGCAAATACAGTGTACGAATGGTCAGATTTATATGTCTGGAAACCTTACTCTGTCGTTTCCACTGATGAGTGCAATCAAGCCATTTGTGTTGCTATTTTTGCTAGAGAAGCTGGGAACAGAAACCGTGTTTTCTCATGTCGGGAGAGAGCCTTCTACAGAGCCTTTCAATTCACTCGAACAACTGGAATCTGATGAAGGTTGGCCGCGCAATCCCATGCTTAATAGCGGTGCGATTACTTTGGCGTCCTTGTTGGCGGGACAAGATGCTCCATCTCGCTGTGAAAGCTTGCGTCAGTGGCTCAATGAACGTGCTTCTTGTCATCTATTTTTAGATAAATCAATGTTAAACTCTGTGCGTTCTCTTCCGAATGAACGCAATCGAGCGATCGCAACTGTGTTAGCCAACTCTGGTTATCTAGACACTGTGGAAACTGCTCTAGACACCTACAATCACGTCTGCTGCCTATCTGGAACAGTTGCTGACTTAGCGCTTCTGGGAATGCTGCTGGCGGATAACAACGGAGAAATCCCACCAGAACATCGTCACACAGTCAATACCTTAATGACCACTTGCGGTTTGTATCAAGCCTCCAGCGACTTTGCTAGGGAGGTAGGACTGCCTACGAAGTCAGGGGTTAGCGGTGTTGTAGTTTCTGTGGTGCCATCTCAAGGAGCGATCGCTTGTTACAGCCCTCCTCTAGATCAGACTGGTAACTCCATAGCAGGTGTATTTTTATTGCAACAAATTGCTCAAGCTTTAGATCTCAGTGAGTTGGAAAGCGATCGCAAAAGTCAGCAGCAGCTCTAATTCTCTAAGTATTTTAAGTAGTAGGGTGGGCAGTGCCCACCCTACATGTAGAGGTTCTGCGTAAGTCCTGA